>JANXRU010000370.1 GCA_025356715.1 Bacteroidota bacterium | reverse complement strand
ATGGAAATTATGCGCGAGTGTGGTTTACATGTAGTGGATAGCCCTGCTTCTATTGGTATTACCATGGCGGCTGTTTTAAAAGGCGTTAACGCATAATCACTCACTATTAAATTTTTAAGCCCGACTTGTTCGGGCTTTTTTATTTCCCTCAACTATAAAAATAAGTGATTTATCTCATAAATTACTTATTTGGTACAATAATTGGATATCTTTCATCGAGAAATTAGGTCTAATTAAAAACAATCTAAAAACAATAATTTATGAAAAAACAATTACTTGTACTTATGGCTATTATTTTAACCGGTTCGGTTTTTGCGCAATCAATCCCCAATGGTGGATTCGAAAGTTGGACAACAACAAATTACGAAAACCCACAATATTACTCTACATCAAATGGTAACTCTAAAAACAGTGGTCCTCCGAGCTTCAATGTTATAAAAACAATAGATAGCTATCATGGTGGATTTGCAGCTCAATTAAACACAATCGCGTTTGCTGGAGATACCATGGGAGCTTATGTGGCAAATGGAAATCCTGGACAACCTGCTGGACAAGGTATCCCATATAATCAAAAACCAACAGGTATGAGGGGATATTATAAATCAAACATCATGCTAGGCGATACCGCTTTAATAATTGCCATGTTTAAAAATGCAGGAACTGTTATAGGAATGGCTATTCATAAAATTTATTCTAATCATAATGCTTATACATTATTTAATGTTCCTATTGCATTACCTTTAAATCCAGATTCTGTCATTTTTGCTTTTGTGTCTAGTAATTTATTAGTAAACAATTTTAAAGGAATTCCTGGAAATATGTTACAACTCGATAGTGTTTCATTCACAGGAGTTGCTAGTCAACCAGTCATGTTTAATGGCGACTTTGAATCTTGGACTCCACAAAGCATCAACTCCTTAAATAACTGGTCAGTAAACGGGGATTTTAATAAATCTACCGATTTTAATAGTGGTTCTTTTGCTTTAGAACTTATTACTTCTACTAATAACGGAAATACATATTCTGGAAATGCAACAACTGGCCAATCAAAATCTATGGGGACTCAACCATTGTGTGCATATTCGCTAATTAAAGATACTTTGGCTTTTTATTATAAATACGCTCCAGCTACTATAATTGATAGCGCTTCTGTTATGTTACAATTCAGTAAAAACTACTCTCCAGTTGGTGGCATTATGAAAAAATTGAAACCATCAGTAAGTTACACTTATTGCGAAATACCATTTTTACTTGGGATTGCCCCTGATAGTGTGATTGTATTTCTTAGTTCATCTTCAGGTAATTGGCCATACCCATCTTCTTTTAATGGTTCAGATTTTAAAATTGATAACATTCATTTTAAATCTCAAAACATTATTCTTTCTGTAAATAATGGTGGATATTGTGCGGGCGGCTCAGCAACATTAACAGCTAGTGGAGCAACTACGTATTCATGGTCGCCTTCAGTAGGCTTAAATGCAACCAATACAGCAAGTGTAATTGCAAACCCATCAGTTACAACAACCTATACAGTTATGGGTATGACTGGCACAACCAGTGTAACAGCTATATCCGTAGTAAATGTAAATCCAACACCCTCAGTTACAGTAACCAATGGATTACCCTGCACGAATACACCTTATGTAATGAACGCAAACGGCGCATCTACGTATTCTTGGTCACCATCAACAAATTTAAACACTTCTGTAGGTTCATTTGTTGTTGCCTCAACTAATGCGCCAACAATATATACAATTACAGGAACAGATATGGCAGGTTGTAAAACAACTATTACAAAAACTGTTATTGTATTGGCTTCACCTACAGTTTCTGCTTCTAGCACTTCAAGTTTATTGTGTGCTGGGCAATCTGCAACCTTAACGGCAACTGGCGCTAATTCATATACATGGAATACTGCGTCAAACGCAACAAATATTGTCATTACACCATCTATTACTACAACCTACACAGTTATAGGCACTGCGGTAAATGGTTGTTCTAATCTAGTAAGTATTGCACAAAATGTATCAACATGTACAGGTATTAATCAAAATGCGACAACAAATTCTGAAATAGTGTCTATTTTTCCTAATCCAAATAACGGAAACTTTATTATTAAAACAGATACTGATATGAATTTAAATTTAATAAACAGTCTTGGACAAGTTATACAAGTTCTTTCATTAAACGAAAACAATAATCACCAATTATACATTGAAGGCCTTTCTTCAGGAATTTATTTTATGACTAGCAAAAACAATCATGGATCTTTTAATCATAAAGTTATAGTTACTAAATAAACTCAACACTTATT
>JANXRU010000326.1 GCA_025356715.1 Bacteroidota bacterium | reverse complement strand
CCAATTTCTTTGGCTAGTTTGGTTGCATCTGCTAAATCAGAAATGGCACCGTCTGATCCTGGAATCATAGGTACATTGTATTTTTTAGCGGTTGCTTTCGCACTTAATTTATCACCCATCATGTCCATGGCTTCTGCACTTGGACCAATAAACGTAATTCCGGCTTTCTTTACTTTACGCGCAAAATCAGCATTTTCGGACAAAAAACCATAACCTGGATGAATACCATCTACACCTAATGTTTTACATATTTCTAAAATCTTGTCAGCTTGTAAATACGATTGTGCACTTGGTGGTGGGCCAACACAAACGGCTTCATCGGCATAGCGTACAAAGGGAGCGTTGCGGTCTGCCTCACTATAGATAGCAACAGTTTGTATCCCCATTTCTTTTGCACTGCGCATAACCCGTAATGCTATTTCTCCACGATTGGCAATTAATATTTTTTTCATTATTATCTATGTAAATAAAGTTGAATTCGGTTTTAGATGACGAATATAAGTAATTGATGCTAAATAGTTGATGGTATTTTGTAGGAAATATGTAGGAAGTTTGATTTGTTAATAGTTTGTTTATACTCTTAAATGGCTTTGTAACTACTTTTTTTAATATTTGTTGATAAACTAAACACTATGAAGTATATTTTATTTTCTATTTTATTTATTGGACTTTCTTTCTCTTTATCCTCTCAACAAAAAAGTGATTTTAACATTGACGAGCTACCTAATTGTTTAGTACGTGAGTTAAATAAATTTAGATTAGCTAATGGGCTTGATACCTTTGAGGTTAATCAGATATTAATTAATGCTGCTGAAATTGACGCAAAAAAAATGTCGAAATCTGGACAAGTAAAAGTTGATCCGGAAAAAGCAAAAAAAAATATTGTTAAAGTTGGTGGAACTAAAAAGGGAGAAGAGTTAGCGATGAATGCTCCTATTAGTAAAGGTAGAGATGATTATAAAACCGACCAAGTTGCAAAGGTAATTTGGACTCGTTGGGAAAACAACAAAAAAGATAAAGTGATTTTGTTAAGCCCGCAATTTATGATGATAGGAATTAAATGTGTGCCTGATGCTGGAGATAAAAAAGCTTATGCTGTGGCTGTATTTGGAGGTTATGATAGTTTTAATGAAGGCGCTAAAAAGAAAAAGGAATTAGCAGTACCCTTTAATACGAAATCAAAAAAACTATTAGCACCAGATGTTAAGGCATGTAAAAATTGTGATAAATGGAAAAATTATGATGTATTGCAGAAAGGGTTGAAAGTTGAAAACGGGAAAATCTATTTAGAATATGCTAATTTAAAAGATCTTAAGCGTTTACTTAAAAAAACAAAAGATGGTTTAGCAGTTGATGTCGTTCAGCGTTCTCAGTATGAAAAGGCAGATTACAACATCATTGATAATAATTTGCAGAATAAAGGGGTGATGCAAAAAATTATTTACAGTGAAAAAGTATTTAGTAAAAACTTAATTGTACAAGATAAAAAAGCGAAGAAGAAAGTAAAGATTAATAAACTCAAATTAGAAATGGGGAAATTTAATCCAAAAATTACTGGGCCTTATGAGCTTAATTTAATAGTAGTACAAGATGGGCATGTTTGCAAAACATTAACACGTAGTTACCTTGAAAATGGGGATCAGGAAAGTAATACGCCTATTGGTTTAATTCCAGCACCAGAAAGTATAGGATTAAAACCTGCATTTGAGCCTCGCTCAGAAAGTTCGATTTTAAACTTCACAATTCCATTCGAGAAAAATAAATCGGAATTTAAAACAGAAGATGTGCAACCTTTTATTAAAGCCATGAATGAGCCTGATTTTATGATTGATGGGTTATACATTTATGCTTATTCTTCTATTGAAGGAAATGCGGATGCCAATGCTAAATTGCAACGCAAGCGTGCAGAGAGTGTCACGAAGGTTTTACAAAGTATGCAGAATAATAAAATTAATCCTACTATTGAAACAAAAGATTCTTGGAATTTATTTGAAATGGAAATGGAAGATGGAAAGTATGCTGATTTAGTGAAAATGGGAAAGGAAAAAGCCGTGAAGAAAATAAATGCAGATGGTGGCTTGCTAAAAGAATTAGAGCCAGTTTTGGAGAAACAACGTTTTGCGCAAATTGTAATGGACGTGACGTATGATATTAGTGGCGATAAAGAGCAAAAATTTTCCGTTGTATCTTTTAACCGTGCAGTAAAAGCAAATAAAATGGCGCAAGCATATAAAATTATGGAATACGCTTTTAATAAAAAAGCAGAAAAGAAATATACGGAAGACGTATTAGATAGTATGAAAGTACCTAACGATGTTGCTTTTGCTAACTTATTAAATAATAAAGTGTATTTCAATTTTTTAGGAAATAGCGGAATTGTTGATGAAGATGATTATACAGAGCTTAAACGTTTAGAAAAATTAGATCCGACTAATGATGTCCTTCGTTATAATAGAATTTATAGTTCGGTGGTGTTAGATTCTACAACAGGCACTAAAGAACAACAACAAAAATTGCAACAAGAAATCGATGCCTTGTATAAATCTAAAATTGCTAAAAAATTGGTGGATGGTTTAAATATTGAATGGCAATTTAAAATTATGGAATCTTTGGATACTCTCGAAAATGCAGAGCCTTTAATAGAAGCTTGTATTACTAAGATAAAAAGTTTTTATAATTTTAAAGAAGCAACTTGGCAAAATGCTTTAAAGTTAGCTTATGCTTTTACAAGAGGAAAAGATTATAAATTTTCGTCTAATATGTTAGAGCCGTTTTTGAAAGTACCTGATGTTAGTGAGAATTTATTATTTAGTTATATCTCTATAGCATCTCATTTACCTGAAAAATTCTTTAGCCGTACGTTTAGTGATGCTTTGCATAAGGCTAAGGAAAAGAATCCAGAGCGTTATTGCCAATTGTTTGGTGAGCCACGCATGTCCTTCCAAGTATTGGAAAACCCTAATGCTAAAAAAGATTATAGAGACGCTGGCTGTAGATAATAAAAGAAGTTAGGCGTAAGCATTAAAAAAACATGAACAAAAAAACAATTATTTCTATACACCTTTTAATACTTTCTTTTGTTCTCTATACTTTCACAGTTAAAAGTCAAGTGTCAAATTCAAAAGATTCATTAAAACAACCAAAGCTTTATGATGTAGTTGAAGTGTTTTTTTCATCCAAGCAAGTATTGGACCATGGCGTAATAATAGATTCTTTAAGCGACTTTCCATATCCAATTTCTATCGAAAGTAATGCAAATAAATTTATACTTAATAGGAAATTTGGAAAAAAAATAGTTTTACCATTGGATTCTGTTTGGGGGTACAAAGTACTCAGAGTAGGCTTCCACTCTACACCACTATATGATAATAATTTTTATAGACTAAAAGGTGCTATAACAAGAACACGAATAATTGCCAATGATAAATTAATTATATATTACCGAGGCGGCTATAAAGCACAATATTATTACTTTAGCGACAATTTAGATTCCGAAATTATTGAACTTACGGAAGAAAATTTAAAAAATCATTTCAAAGACAATTCATGTCTTTTAGATCAATTAAAAACTTTAAAACATGGTTGGACAGATTCTGCTCTTTATCAAAAAAATATTGATAAAAAGACTGGCGAATTTAAATTAATTTCAATTTACAAAAAGTGCCTAAATTAATAATGACTATTTGAAAGCAAATGCCAACGTCTAAACGAACTTGATTTTCTATAACTTTGCAACGTATTACAAAACAAATCCGTAAATTTGATGTTACAACATCTATTTTACTAACAGATTACATTCATGAAAATTTTATATAACAACATTAAACTCTATAAACTTTATTTATTTTTAGCTTTAGGATTAGCGTCGATCAATATTTGTTTTTCTTTAAGTGATTCTATTATCACAGGTAAGGCCATTAATAATGTGGCAATTAAAATTGGAACATTTAAAGATTCTTCAGAGTTCATTAGAGCAATTGTTCCTTGGTTGCTTTTATCTATAGGCGCTGCTATGGTATCGCGTATTGCTAAAAATTTTCAAGACTATTTTACCAATATTATTATTCAGCGTGTAGGCGCTAATATGTACACTAATGGTATTAAAAAAGCATTAGAACTACCGTATCAAGATTTTGAAGATCAGCGTAGTGGAGAAACCTTAGGTAAATTACAAAAAGTAAAAACAGATAGTGAGAAATTTATAACGTTGGCTATTTCGTTGGTATTTCAGTCTATTGTTGGTGTTGGGTTCGTTATGTTTTATGTGACGCAATTCGATTGGAAATTGTCGTTGCTGTTTTTAGCAACGGTTCCTATTATTGGAGTGATTAGTTCTTTTTTAGGAAAAAAAATAAAGATTATTTCAAAAACCATTTTAGGTGAAACTACTGCGTTAGCTGGTGCTACCACTGAATCACTTAGAAACATTGAATTAGTGAAAAGTTTAGGATTAACCAATCAAGAAGTAGATCGCTTAAATACAACCACAATTAAAATTTTAGGATTGGAATTAAAAAAAGTACGATTCATCCGAAGTCTTAGTTTTATTCAGGGCTCAACGGTTCACTTTGTAAGGACCTGCCTAGTTTTTGTGCTATATTATTATGTATTTCAAAAAACGATATTACCTGGAGATTTAATAACCTTAATGTTTTTCTCCTTTTTCATTTTCAATCCTATGCAAGAGTTAGGTAATGTTATTATCACTTACAATGAAACAAAAGCTTCTATGGAAAATTATGCGAAGTTAATGGGGTCAAAAAGTGAGACGAAGCCTCTAAGCCCCATTCCTTTAGGAGATATTAAAAGTTTACGTTTCGATAATATATCATTTAAGCATCAAACTGCTTCAAGTTATGCAGTAAAAAATATTTCGTTTTCTGCTAATGTTGGTGAAACCATAGCCTTTGTAGGCCCATCAGGTAGCGGTAAAACAACCCTCGTAAAAATGTTGGTTGGATTATATACCACTCAAGAAGGCACAATTTATTACAATGAAAAAAACGCAAATGATATTGATTTACAAGAGTTACGTAAACAATTAGGTTTTGTAACGCAAGACGCTCAGTTATTTTCAGGAACTATTAAAGACAATTTATTATTTGTGAAACCTGATGCAACTGATGAGGAAATTTTAAATGTATTGCAAAAATCTGCTTGTCAGAATTTATTGAAACGTGCTGATAATGGTATTAATAGCACTATTGGCGAAGGGGGTATTAAAGTATCTGGTGGCGAAAAACAACGTTTATCAATAGCAAGAGCATTATTAAGAAACCCACATTTATTAATTTTTGATGAAGCGACTTCTGCTTTGGATTCTATTACGGAAGAAGAGATTACCCAAACCATTCGAAATATTTCATCTAAACAAGAT
>JANXRU010000302.1 GCA_025356715.1 Bacteroidota bacterium | reverse complement strand
ATATCGGCTGTCCGACTAATTTTATTTCTGTATTTTTAACCATAATGTTTTTTGAGTCTTCGTAAACACAAATATACATTATCAAAAAAGGGTAACGAAAGTTACCCTTTTAGTTAAAATTTAGTCGGTTAGTAGTGATTTAAATACTAAATAAATTTTATAAAACTGTATCAATGTCATTATTGGTATCACTAAAAAAACTAAATAAAGTTGAAAACCATTATCATAAATTAACGAGCAAAAAAGTAACCCAGAAAGAAAGGTCATTATTACTTGAGAACTATTAAGAATAATTAATTTATGATAAATTTTATTGTTATTTGTATTATCAGTCACTATGAATGTTTTAAGTACTTAATTGATTTTAAAATGGTGAGTAAAATAAAAGAAGACAATTTATAAAATATTACTGAACGTTTTTTAGTAGCTATAATTTATTTCTTCAATTTAATAACCGCCCATTCATTTTTACTATACTGACTAACACTTGTAAAACCAGTAGATGTAGCTAATTGCGTAAGCTCTTCCACATCAATCGTGAAAAAACCACTTAATAATAAATAGCCACATGTAGTTAAGCACTTAAAATAAGCAGGCATGTCTTTTTTAAGAACATTTTTATTAATATTAGCTAATATCACATCAAACGTAGGATTCGTTGGCAATAAAGAAGCATCACCTTTTTCAAAAACAATGTCATTGGCGTTGTTGATACCCGCATTTTCAACAGAATTTTCAATACTCCATTCGTCAATATCAATTCCTAATACATTTTTGGCACCTAATTGTTTCGCTAAAATGGCCAAAATACCAGTGCCACAGCCCATATCTAAAACAGAGGTATTAGTAAAATCTAACTCAAACATCGTTTTACTTACCAACCATGTTGTATCGTGATGCCCTGTACCAAAACTCATTTTAGGCGTAATCACAATATCATGCTTTATGGTTTCAACTTTAGGATGAAAATGCGCTCTAATGCACACTAAATCATCCACAAACACGGGGTTAAAGTTTTTTTCCCACTCTTCATTCCAATTAACTTTTGGAATTTCTTTTCTAATGTAAGAAAAAGAAAAATCATCAAACGCAATTTCTTTAACCAAAACTTCATCTTCAAGCGAAGACTGAACGTATGCTTCAAAGCCATTATCCGTAACAGAAAAACTTTCGAATTCTAATTCCGCTAACATGGCAATTAAAATATCAGAACCCGGTTCTGGTGGATTAACCGTGAAGGTGTATTGTATATAGTTCATTAAAAAAAAATTAGATATTAAAAAGAATCTATGATTTTACAAAAATCATCTGCTTTTAATGATGCGCCTCCAATTAAGCCACCATCAACATCCTTACAAGCAAATAATTCTTGAGCATTTTGTGCATTGCAACTTCCACCGTATAATATAGAAGTTTGACTAGCAATAGATTCGGAATAGATTGAAGAAATAACTGTTCTAATGTAAGCGTGCATTTCCTGAGCTTGTTCTGGAGACGCTGTTTCGCCAGTTCCAATAGCCCAAACTGGCTCGTAGGCTATTACAAATTTACTAAAATCAGATTCTGTAAATTCTTTTAAACAGTTTTTTAATTGATCTGATACGACCTCAAAATGAGTGTTAGATTTACGCTCAATTAATGTTTCTCCAATGCAATAAATTGGTTTAATATGATTAGATAATGCTTCCTTTGATTTTAAAACAAAATCAGATTCTGTTTCTTTAAAATACAAACGGCGTTCGCTATGCCCTACTAATACATAATTACAACCAACAGAAGACAACATGTTTGCACTTACTTCGCCAGTAAATGAACCACATGAAGATGTATGACAATTTTGTGCGCCTAAAAAAAATGAATCTTTTTCCTCTAACTTACTGGAGATGCTCATTAAATAAGGGAAAGGTGGAATTATTACTTTAGTAACGTTATTGGATAAACTGACTTTACTTAAAATACCGTCAATTAAAAACATAGCCTCTGAGAGCGAATTGTTCATTTTCCAGTTACCAGCAACTATTTTTTGTCTACTCATTATTTTATTCTCACACGTGGATCTAAAACCCCATATGCGATGTCCACAAAAATATTAGTAATCACAAAAATGGTTGCAAAAATAATAGTTGCTCCCATTACAACTGGTAAATCATTTTTTGTTAAAGCCTCAAAAACTTCATAACCAATACCTTTCCAACTAAAAATATATTCAACAAAAACAGCGCCTGCCATTAAAGCTGCAAACCAACCAGAAATAGCAGTTACAACTGGGTTTAAGGCATTTTTAAGAGCGTGTTTAATAATCACGCTGGTCATAGATAAGCCTTTTGCTTTAGCAGTTCTAATATAATCTTGGCTCATTACATCTAATAAAGAACTTCGCATCAATTGAACAACAATGGCTAAGGGTCTAATACCAAGTGTTATAGAAGGTAGGATTAAATTCTTCAATTTTAATTTTTCGCCATCCCATACATCAATGTCGTATAAACTACCTGTTGGCGATAATCCGGTGTAATCTTTTAATACATAACCAAATAACCAAGCAATAATTAATCCTACAAAAAACGAAGGAGCCGCCATACCAAGAACGGCAAGAACAAGAGACATTCTATCATAAATGCTATTTTGCTTAATCGCACTAATTATACCCAAAAATATTCCAATAACCGAAGCAATAACAATAGAGGTGAATGCTAAAACAGCTGTTTCAGGCAAAGTTTCAGTAATGATATCAGACACACGTCTTTTAGTTATATAAGATCGACGTAAGTAAGGGAATTTCAAAACAACTGACTTATCTGAGCCAACTGTAAATAAGGGTTGCCAAGAATATTTATCAATGCTAAGATACCAATGACTGTCCATGTTTTTATTATTATGAATAGAAATGGGTGATAAATCATTTAAATACCTAGCATATTGCTCAATAATAGGTTTATCCGTACCTAAATCTTTATGAATAGCATCAATAGCATCTTTATTAGCTCTTTGCCCAAGCATAATTGTTGCTGGATCGCCTGGTAATACATTAAATAAAAAGAATATAACAGTAATTACACCGTATAAAACGAGGAATCCATAGAATATTTTTATTGTAATGTATTTTATCACTAGATTAGGTAATCTTTAATGCGCTAAGTAAACAAAATAATTCAGTATTTAAAACATTTTTAGCGAAAATCAATAGTTTAATTTGTACATTATTTAGGTAAATTTGTTTTGATTTGCATCCTACCCAATCCATATCAAATTCGCTAAAAAGCCTTACTCTTGGTATTTTGCTTTTAATAAGTCCTATTTTGAGTGCGCAAAAGGTAGGGGTAGTTTTAAGTGGCGGTGGCGCAAGCGGGTTAGCACATATAGGTGTATTAAAGGCCTTGGAAGAAAATAACATACCCATTCATTGCATTTCTGGTACATCTATCGGTAGCATTATTGGCGGATTATATGTGTCAGGGTATTCTCCAAATGAAATTGAACAAATAGTTAAAAATCAAGACTTTTTAAAACTCACAAAAGGAGAAATGTCTCCAAAACTTGGATACTATTTACATAAACGAGATGATTACGCATCATGGATTATGCTTAAACTTTCAATTTCTAACCCATTTTTAACCAACTTACCTACCAATTTATTGAATTCTGTTCCGATTGATTATTTTTTAATGGAAACATTTGCTGGAGCCAATTCTACATCGAAATACAACTTTGATAGTTTAATGATTCCGTTTAGATGTGTTGCTTCGGATATTGAAAAAAAGAAAAGCGTTATCTTTAGAAAAGGAGATCTACCATCCGCTATAAGGGCATCTATGAGTTATCCATTTTATATAAGGCCGATTAGTATTGATAGTACTTTGTTATTTGATGGAGGATTGTATAATAATTTCCCATCAAATGTGATGTATGAAGAATTATATCCTGACTTTATAATTGGCAGTTCTGTGAGTGAAAATTCGGCTACACCAAATGAAGACGATTTGTTTTTACAATTACGCAACATGTTAATGTCAAAAAGTAATTTCAACCCTGTTTGCGAAAATGGAATCGTTATTCAACCGTGGGCTGATGTTAATATTTTTAATTTTGAAAACGCACAAAGACTTATTGATAGTGGATATGTAGCAACAATTCGTCAAATGCCACAAATAAAAGCTCATATTTTAAACTATGAAAATCCAATTAAATTGCAAGATAAAAGGCAGTCATTTAAAGAAAAATCCCTTGTTTCTAAAATTGTTTACGACAAAGTAATTGTAAATGGAGGCACTAAAAATATGCAAGAATTTATTTGGAAAACCCTTACAAAAAGAAGGCAAACCTTTACATTAAAGCAATTAAAAAAACAGTATTTCAGAATGATGTCTGATAATAAAATAAAGTCGGCTTATCCAATAACAACTTTAGACACAATTACAGGTAAATACACGTTAACACTTAATACAAAAAAAGAAAAGCAATTATTTTTTGATATTGGAGGTAACTTATCTAATAGGCCTATTAGTAATTTTTTTCTAGGAATACAGTATAATCATGTAGGAAAAATAGGCTTTTCCATCTATGCTAATGGGTATTTAGGTAAATTAAATTCAAGCTCTTTGATTAAATTACGCTTTGATTTTCCAACTAAAATGCCTTTTTATATTGAGCCTGCTTTTACTATATCTCGCTGGGATTATTATAAAAGCAGTGCCTTATTTTATAATTTCGAAAAACCATCTTATTTAATTCAAGAAGATTTATTTGGAGAACTCAATGTTGGCGCTCCTATTGGGAACATTGGTAAAATTGTGCTTTCTGGCGGAATGAGCGAATGGAAAAACAGGTATTATCAAACAGATAATTTTACACGTTTAGACACCAGTGATGTCAGTGTTTTTGATTTTTCTTATGCTCAATTTGCTTATCAAATTAATACTCTAAATAAAAAACAGTATGCTACTGAAGGCACAAACTTATTATTTAGAATAAAAGCATTGTCTGGTTTAGAAAGTTACTATCCTGGATCTACATCATCTGATTCAGTAAATATTCTTAACAACCCTGCGCATAATTGGTTTAATATTAAACTATCAATTGACAAGTACATAAAACCAATCAAATATTTTAAGATTGGCGTTTTTGCCGAAGGAGTATATTCTTCGCAAGATTTTTTTAGAAATTACAAAGCAACCATTTTATCTGCTCCATCGTTTAATCCAATACCAGAAAGTCAAACTTTATTTGTTGATGATTACAGAGCTCATCAATACTTAGCTGGTGGGCTAAAAGCAATTGCTACGCCCTACAAAAATTTCGATTTACGTTTCGAAGGTTATTTTTATCAGCCAATTTATTCTATCCTAAAAACAAGTGATGGAAAAGCAACCTACTCTACTCCATTTTTATACAATCACTTTTTAGGAATGGGAGCTTTTGTTTATCATTCCCCAATTGGCCCTTTAAGTATTGGCGTAAACTACTATGACAAAACCGAAAATAACTTTTCGTTTTTCTTCCATATTGGATATACGATTTATAATAAAAAATCAATTGATTAATACAGCCAAGTACGCATAAATATCATTTTCGTCATTGCGAACGACGTAGGGGTAAAGCAATCTTAAAAAGCACTAGATTGCTTCGTCGCTGAAATAGCTCCTCGCAATGACGTTATCTCATCAATGTAATAAATCCTTTTTTATTTACTACTTTTCTTTTAAACTTTTGGAGACAAAATGTTTTATGTTCTTCTTTGTCTTGAAACACGGCAATTGTATGGTATACAATTGAGCGAGTAAGTGGGCAGCCAAAATTCAAGACTGCTTAAATTTCTTTCTTTCTTTTTTCCTTAACGAAAAAAGAAACAAAAAAGTCAAGTCAAAAATATGCGCCACCATCTCTTTTAATTTTTAAGATTCGTTTTTTATTATTTTTCAATGGTGCAAATGATTGCCTTCGGAGTTGACGGCCATACACTCATGTGAAATTTAACCGTTACTTATACTTTATCTTTTTCGTCATCCGATAGCTATCGGATGCGAACGACATAGGAGTGAAGCAATCTCAAAAAAGAACTGTAACGGCCCCACCTAACCTCCCCGAAGGGG
>JANXRU010000300.1 GCA_025356715.1 Bacteroidota bacterium | reverse complement strand
CAATTATTGGTTTTAGTTTGTGTGTTTACTTTGCTAAAGCTTGTAAAATCAGTCACTTTAAGCAAATAAGCCGCAGCCTCATTCATCGCATCTATGTTCAGCTCGCCAAAAACATAATACGAGCTGTGCGTTAAAAAGGGGTTTTTGTGCTGATGAATAAAATACTCGTAACTTCTGTTAATGGCGTCAAACCTGGCGCTGGCGCTGTCGGTTACTAAACGAATAGTTTTAGCCGCAATTTCATAAGGTAAAATTTTATTTAATTTATACACAACGTTTGATTCATCAAAGTGTAAATTTGTTTTTTCTGAATCAAAATGGGCTATATAATCTTTTGCATGCACTCCTGTATCAGTTCTGCCACATCCAACAATTCCAATCGGTTCGCCTAAAATAATTGATAGTTTTTCCTGAACAATTTGTTGTACGGTGTGTGGTGTATTATCCTGCACTTGCCAACCATTATATGGCGCTCCATTGTATGACAGTTGTAAAAAATAGCGAGGCATTGGCCAAAGATACACATTTTTAAATCGTCTAAAAATGCGGTTAGTTTGATTTTCAATTTTTATATGAGGATGTCAATAGTATTAAAAGAGGCTGTTTAAAAAGCGTTTTTTGTCAGTTCGGGTGGAGACGAGAACTTAAAACACTTATTATTACAAGTATCTCCTACTATGTAATGTGACAAAATTAAAAGAGGGCAACTAAAAAGACAATCTCTTTTTCTGAATCTAACCCGTTTTTTATTTACTAGTAACCAATATTTAAAAATAGCCAAGTATTTTTTTAAAAAAATAATTAGTTATCAGTAATAATAAATTTTTCTGTTGCGACAACATCATTGTTTTCCAATACTCTTAAAAAATAAATGCCGGTTTCTAAATTTTCACGATTCAAAATATATGTCTGCCCATAAATATTTTTAATTTGTTTTACTACTTGTCCTGCGGAATTATAAATGATTAGATTCACCTTATTTAAAACTGTTTTAAAAGTTAAAGTAGTTTCGTTCGAAAACGGATTTTGAGAGATGACTACTTTGTTTGTTTTAATGAAATTATCTGGGATAGATGCCCCCAAATCGCAATTATATTGCGAGGATAATGCCCAAGCTGTTGTAGCTCCAATTCTCACGCAATATAAATCAGATCCCATTTCAAAAGGGCAAAAAATCGATTCGAAAGCGCCAAACATGCTTCCAATACCTTCTATGATTTTATAATACCCGCCTGTGCCTGAGGTATTAATACACCCAGTATTAAATGCTTTATGGTATTTGTTGCCAACTAATACTGAGTCAATTGAATAAATACGAACGGCTCCGGAGAATCCTGTTAAACAAGTTTTTAAAGTATCTCCTACATTCAAATTAAAATCATACGCTAAAGTATCCACCCCGCTTTTATTTAAATAAACCTTTCTATTTGGAATGTCTTGCCTAAATGCACCAGCATAAAGGTTGTTGTAATAATATGTTGACGACGGTGGACCTGGCGGAGTATATACATTACCGCTTTTGTAAAGCTTATGATAAACAAAGGAACCAATAGTTGTATCACCGGAAATAATCAAACTATATGAATCATAAGTTACTGTAGTCATACTACTTTTATACCAAATTGTTCCGCTCCATTGGACATTTGAATCAGGAAATTGGTGATACACATTTGTTTGTGCTTGACCTACTATTGAAGTCAAAACTAAGGTTATCAAAATAAAAGTAGATTTTTTCATAGTTTTAATTTTAAATAGTTTCTACAGTAGTTAGTATATTGCTTATTACAAATGTACGTATTAATATACCACTTAAAATATTTTTAGCACAAACAAAACAATTTGCCTAAATTCAAACTCCAATAAACATTCTTTCTACAAAAATAGAACTTCTGATTAACTCAATATTCTAAAAAACTATTTAATTTGGAACTATTCTATTATCCTAATTTTTTAGTAATCTTGTACATGCTAAAAAACAACATTCAATTCCTTTTCTTTTTTATCTCTCTCTGCTTAGTTTCATATCATGCTGAGGCGCAAGCAAAAGATACCATTTTATTAATGAATGGTAACTTGGTAGTTGAAAAAGTGACTGACACATTAATTGGTGCTGTTACGATTGTTGATCCGAAAAAACCTGAAGCCAAACTTCATTACGAATATGATGAAATTTATTGTGTGAGATATGGTAGTGGGTTAAGGGACTATTATTACTCACAAGACACTATGAAAGGGAATTATTTTACCCGCGACGAAATGGAGTATTATATCTTTGGCGAACGTGATGCTCGTAAAGGATTTAAAGCGCGTGGTAGCTTAATTGGCGCGGGTATTACAGGGTTGGTGAGTGGTGGATTAGGTTTATTTTTTGCTCCTATTTTTCCTTATGGCTACATGGGCTTAAGTGGTATTACTAAAGTAAGAATTAAACACAGTACAATTAGTAATCCCAATTATATAGAACACGATGCGTATATTTTAGGATACGAACGTGTGGCTCGAAGCAAAAGACGTATTAAGGCATTAATAGGAGGTTCCATTGGATTGGTTGTAGGTTATGGATTATATTTCGGTGTATTAAAAGATAATTTTCCAGCAACTTTTAAAATTAGTTTTTAAAAAGCAGTAAATAAATAACTATGCAAAAAAAAGTAGTATTATTAGGCTCAGGCGAATTAGGTAAAGAATTAGTCGTTGCGCTTCAACGATTGGGACAATATGTGATAGCAGTTGATTCCTATAAAGACGCTCCAGCTATGCAAGTAGCACACGAATCCGAAATTATTAATATGTTGGATGGAGGTGCTTTGGATGCCATCATTGCTAAACACAAACCCGATTTAATAGTTCCAGAAATTGAAGCCATTCGCACCGAACGTTTTTACGATTATGAAAAACAAGGGATTACAGTGGTTCCAAGTGCTAAAGCAGCTAATTTTACAATGAATCGCAAAGCAATTAGAGATTTAGCAGCAAAAGAATTAGGCTTACGAACAGCTAATTATTTATATGCTACAACCCTCGAAGAATTTAAGAAAGCTGTTTCTGTCATAGGCATTCCTTGTGTTGCAAAACCATTAATGAGTAGTAGCGGCAAAGGACAAAGCGTTATTAAAACAGAACAAGATGTTGAGAAATCATGGAATTACGCCATGGAAGGCTCTCGTGGCGATTACAAGGAAGTTATTATAGAGGAGTTTATCAAATTTAATTCTGAAATTACATTATTGACCGTTACTCAAAAAAACGGTAACACGTTGTTTTGCCCACCAATAGGGCATCGTCAAGAGCGTGGTGATTATCAAGAAAGTTGGCAACCATGTGCAATTAGCGCTATCGATTTAACAGAAGCTCAAGATATGGCTGCCAAAGTAACCAAAGCCCTTACAGGTTCAGGGTTATGGGGCGTAGAGTTTTTCTTAACAGATAAGGGTATTTATTTTTCGGAACTATCCCCTCGCCCACACGATACTGGAATGGTTACCTTAGCGAATACTCAAAACTTGAGCGAATTTGAATTGCATGCGCGCGCTATATTAGGATTGCCAATTCCTGAAATTACCTTAGAGCGAGTTGGTGCATCTGCTGTGGTTTTAGCCACAACAGAGGGAATATACCCTACTTATACAGGAATAGAAAAAGTACTTGAAAACAAATTAACGGATGTCCGTGTATTTAATAAACCCACTACTCGCCCATATCGTCGTATGGCCGTTGTGTTAACCCATGACAAAATAGGGTCTGATGTTGATGCTGTTAAACAAAAAGCGATTGATTTAGCTACATCAATCATTGTACATTCTCATTGATTTAATACGCCAATTTATTTCTGAAACCCTTCAAAATCAGTTAAGAATCTAATAAATTAAGACGTTTATGCCATAATGGTCGATATAATCGTTGCATTATATCGTAAATATTCAAATCTTTACATCAAATTTTTTAAACTAATTACACCATTAATGGTTTATAACTAAAAGCATACAACTAATATTTATTGCCGAAATTGGCGCCACTAAACTAAAAATCTTACAAAATGATTATCCTTATTTTTTTAATACTACACTGGTACCTTTCTTTATTTGGACAAACCTTTTTTTTACACCGCTATGGTGCACACAAAATGTTTACGATGACAAAGTTTTGGGAAAAATTCTTTTATATTTTTGCTTGGGTTACTCAAGGGTCGTCTTACCTAAACCCAAGAGCCTACGCTATTTTGCATCGCATGCACCATGCTTATAGTGATACAGAAAAAGATCCCCATACGCCTCATTTCTTTAAAGAAGTGTTTACAATGATGATGCATACTAAAAAAATATACAATGATGTTTTGAATAGACGTGTTGTAATTGATGAAAAATTTGATCGCGACTTTCCTGAATATCCAGGCATTGACAGAATAGCAGATAGCTGGTATACTCGAATTGCTTTTGGTGCCGCCTATGTTGCCTTTTATGCTGTATTTGCAACCCATTGGTGGATGTATTTATTATTACCAATTCATTTTTTAATTGGGCCTATTCATGGAGCTATTGTAAATTGGGCTGGACATAAATACGGATACCGTAATTTTAATGAAGGAGATCAATCCAAAAATACTTTAATTTGGGATATATTAATGATGGGAGAATTGTTTCAAAACAATCATCACCATGCAGGTTCAAAACCTAACTTTGCTACTAAATGGTATGAATTTGACCCAACTTACCCAGTTATGTTGTTTTTAGATAAAATACACGTTATTAAATTAGATCGTGTAAGAAGTAAATAAATTAATCTTTTTCGATTAAACTTTTTACATCTCTAAAAGCATCGACTAATTTTTTCTGTTGCTCCTTAATTAAATCATCCGATTCCGCTTCACCTAAAGCTAGTTGTAACTCTAAATGTTCCATCTTTGCTTTTAAGTGCTGGTACTTTTCTTTATTTCTATCTATAGATGCATTGACGTCAGATTTCAATTGATAAAATTCATCTTTTGCTTTATCTTTCACGTCTTCCCATTTTTCAGTCAATTCAGCCTTACCCAAAGCCGCTTGTAATTGTAGTACTTCCAATTTAGTAGTTGCATTTTTAAAAAACGAAACAACATTATCCCCAAAATGACTCATAATATAAATTATTGATTATGTTAAAGGTACATTAATAATAAAAACAACTCATGATTTTTATTTAAAAAAAGGCTGATAATCATCATACAAAATCATTAGTGCCCGATAAAACTAATTAAAAAAGAGCTTACGCTCTTCTCGGCTTCTGGACAGCCATTTTTGGCTATCCCTAAATTTAGATTAGGAGAAGTTATATAATTGAAAATGAATTTATGATTTAAACACGCCTGATCATTACTTCATTCGCTTTTAAAAATAAAAATCTAGTGAAGTTGTTAAAATCATGGATTATTTCTAAAGTCCAGCATTTATAAATCTTTTGCGAGTAAGTTAAATACTGCGTTTCAATTTCAAAAAAACTTCAATCAAAACTTTACGCGATATACATCCATATTATTGCGTCTAATTCCTAACACTTCAAATCCTCCTTCTTGTGGGATAATCTCTTTTAAATCAAACGTAGTACAAGCTTTACTTAAGCCTTCGAAAATCAAGGTAAACCCTTTTCCATCATTAATAGTCCAATGAGGGGCAAAGGAAATATTATAAGCTGTAATTAATTTAGCCTGTTTTCCTGTTTCACGTTCTATTAAAAACGTTGATCGCCAAATTCTATAAGCATAATCCTCCCCACAATTACAGTGAACAATTGTCTGTCTCTCTTCACTTTCTAGTGTTTTGATTTCAGTTTTAATTTTTACTTTCTCTTTTACTTTAGTCATTCACTGTAAGTTTTAATAACGTCAATTTATACTCATTAAAAATAATATTAAATCGCCAAATAGGTGTGCATATAAAAGATTGATTAAATTATTTTTTTTTTACAAAAGGAGCATGATTAAATCTTTATTCAAAATGTCAGATTTCTGTCTAGTTTCAATATCTTTGGTACGATTGTATTTACAAATGCCAATCTTTAACTATTTATAAAATGAATCAAAAAAAATTAGCCGACATTCCGTTTTCAGTGTTGGATTTAGCCATTGTACTTGAAGGCAAACCTATTAGCGATTCTTTTGATAATGGTGGCGACTTGGCAAAACACGTAGAAGAATGGGGATACAAGCGCTATTGGCTAGCAGAACATCATAATATGGAAGGTGTAGCCAGTTCAGCAACTTCTATATTAATCGGACACATTGCTTCAAAAACATCTACCTTACGTATTGGTTCAGGCGGAATTATGTTGCCCAATCATTCTCCCTTAATGGTTGCGGAACAATTTGGAACTTTAGAAACACTTTATCCGGGCCGTATTGATTTAGGCTTAGGTCGTGCCCCAGGAACAGACCAGTTAACGGCTATGGCATTGCGCCGAGACCAAAACGCGGCTATGGATTTTCCAAAAAATGTGTTGCAGTTACAAACCTATTTTTCGAGTGCTAATAAAAATGGCAGTGTTAGAGCTATTCCAGGAGAAGGCTTAACGATTCCTATTTGGATTTTAGGTTCCAGTACCGATAGTGCCTATTTAGCTGCTGAATTAGGATTACCCTATGCATTTGCCAGTCATTTTGCGCCTGCACAATTACATCAAGCCTTAGCTATTTATCATCAACATTTTCGTCCTTCAGTACACTTACAAAAACCGTACGTTATAGCTTGTGTAAGTGCTATTGTTGCAGACACCAACGAAGAAGCCCTGAGGCAAGCTACTTCATTTAAACGACTTTACTTAAGTGTTATTAAAGGTCAGCGCGAAAAATTAAAGCCACCTATTACTACCGGTGAGTTTCAAATGGCTCCGATGGAAGCAGAGGCTCTTCAACAAATGATTACGTATTCATTTATTGGCGGATCAGAAAAAGTAAAAAAGGAAATGCAACAATTTTTAGATAACACGCAAGTAGATGAAATTATGATTGCTACTGCTGTTTTTGAGCATTCTGCCAGGCTCCATTCCTATAAACTAATTAATGATTTAAAAAAACAATAAATTGCTTTTAAAGAAAACAACTACTTCTTATAAAACGTTAAGATATTTCCATCACAACACTCTCCATAAAAAACATCTAACTCAATAGTTTTACTATCACTACTAACCGACTAATTTTCAACTAAAAGGGTAACATTTGTTACCCTTTTTTTGATAATGTACATTTGTGTTTACGAAGACTCAAAAAACATTATGGTTAAAAATACAGAAATAAAATTAGTCGGACAGCCGATATTG
>JANXRU010000320.1 GCA_025356715.1 Bacteroidota bacterium | reverse complement strand
TTTTTTGTTAAGGTTGTAAAATTTATCCTTATGAAAAATAAACAAGCCTTCGTCAATAGAACCAAAAACAATATCAGAATTGAACTCATTGATGGAAAACAAACTATTACTTGTAAATCCATCTTTTGTTCCAAAGCGTTGTATTGTTTTCGTTATGGTATTAAGTTTTAAAACACCAGCACCAATAGACCCTATCCATAAATCATTTCCTTTAATATATATACAAGAAATATCATTCGTTGGCAAATCACTATTTTCAGCACTAAATAAAGTGGCTATATCGTTTTCAAATTTAACAATGCCCCTACCGTAAACACTTATCCAAATAGCCTTAGTTTTTTCATCCTTAATGATGCATGATATAACCGTTTTTAAATTAACGCTATCCACTGCATCAATTTTACGTTTAATTGTAAACTTATTTCTTGAAGTCTCCGTTAATATAAATAATCCAATTGTCTCTGTTCCAACATACAAGGTATTATTTTCATAATAAATAGATGTTATGATACTACTTGAAATTTCGGTTGGGAGGATTACTGGTTCAATCTTCCCATCTTGTAAATAATTTAAATAATTTGAGGTATTAAATAAAAATCCAGATTCTTTTTTACAAAATGCAATTACCCTATTTTCCTTTAATCCATGTTGTTTCGTATAAACAGACAGAGCTTCATTGGTCAATTTATTGACACCATTACCGAAACAGGAAAGCCAAATATCGCCTTCATAATCACACAACAAGGAACTAATATCAACTCCAGACAGACCATTTTCTTTATTAAATATTTTATAAGTTAAATCTTTATATACTTTCAATAATCCGTGCTCTGTAGCGCACCAAATATTATGTTGCTTATCTTCAATGATACTAGAAATGTAATCCGTATTTATTAAAGGGATATCCAACTTATGAAAAAAACTATTTTCTATATAAAAAACACCTTTACCAGGTGTTCCTACCCACATTTTGCCATTACTTCCTTCGAAAAAGCAAAAGGCAGAAGCAGCATCAAAATTCTTGGATTCCTTAATAACCGTAATTGATTTACCATTATATAAATTAATGCCGCCTTTACTTGTACCTATCCAATAGTTTTTGTTTTTGTCTTTGAATACTGAAAAAATTTTATCAGAACTTAATCCAAGATTAGTATTCAAATAGTAAAAAGAATTATTATTTAAAATGGCAATTCCTCCTCCAAAAGTTGAAATCCAAATCTTATTATCATCACATAAAATGTGGTACACTTTATTGTCTTTTAGACCATTATCTGTGGTGTAATTGGTGAATTTTTTACGATCAAACTTAGAAGCTCCATCAACCGTTCCTATCCAAATATTTTGAAATTTATCTTCCGTTATACAAATAACATCATTTCCAACCAAGCCATCTTGCTTGTCGTAATTAGTAAAATTTTTTCCATCAAACTTACTAATACCTCCCCCTTGTGTTGCAAACCATATGTATCCATAACTATCTTGAAAAACACATTTAACACTTAAATTTGACAACCCTTGTTTTTGTCCATAATATTTAAAATTATAGTCTTGCCCTTTTATATTAGAGAAAGTAAAAAAAAACAAAAATATGACTGTGATTTTATAAAGCATTATACCGCATAAATTTAACAAAAAAAGGCTGTCTTGTTGAGACAGCCTTTAATTATTTTATGGTTTTTTGTTTACAATTTAGAAATACGTTTTGTTACTGAACCCATTTTAGTTTTTATTACAACCATATAAATTCCTGGACTGAAACTACTAATATCAATCGTTGCTTTATCGGTATATGTCAAATGATTTGAAGCTACTTGAGAACCTAACTGATTATACAATTCAACTTCGAAACTATCTAAACCAGCACTCATCATAACATCAAACACATCTTTTGTTGGATTTGGAAAAACTACAATAGAATTTAAAAGTGCTGTTTGTTGCTTAATACTTGTAGCAGTACCTATAATATTATCTTTAGTATTAGATTTTGTTGTATTAATTATACTTTGAGCAACCTTTAATGTTGGATCACAAGTATTTGCCCAAATAACATCCACACGATACTGAACGCTATTAGCGCCTGCTGGAATTGATAAATCTGTATAAGAAGTAACATTAGGAGCCAGTGTATTTGCTATAGCTACCCAATTTCCTAAATTATCTACATCTCTCAAAACGCGATAATTAATAACTGTAGCACCTACATATAAATTCCAAAATAAATCTGTTTTTTGAGGAATAGCTGTATAAATGTTTGTTAAATGAATCGTTTGATGAGAAGCACTTTTTGGTCCTTCTACTCCACAAAAATCAACAGCAGCGATTTTATAAGTATAACTAGTCACATTTGGATTTGCATTGACATCAACTAATCTTCCTAGGTCAGCATAATCAACCGTTCCAATCAATGTGTCTAATACAGCTGTTTGTTCACGATATATTCTGAAACTATCAACATTTGAAACACCATTTTTTTGCCAAAATACTTCATTGCTATTTGATAATGAATCTACTGTAACTACACACAATTGGTGAGCAGGAAGCCCAGCAATGTTAACAGCTAATACTAATGAAGTATCTCCATTTCCACAAGCATTTTTACCAACTACTTTAATGTTTCCATTAACGGCACTAAGAGTTGCGTCTAAAAATATTGAATTAGTTAAAGAACCTCCTGTAGCATTATATCCTGATGGATAAACCCATCCATAACTCGTAGCATTTGTAACTGGAGCTATTGAATAATTTAAGTTGGTTGATAACGGGCAAGTATTATTGTTTGTTTGCCCAGAAATTATGCCAGCTGCCAATGGCAAAGGATTTACTATAATAGTAGTTGTTTGTACCAAACCAGTTCCACAACCATTTGTCCCATATACGCTTAGTACTCCAGTCGTTGCAGAAATATCATAATCTATAGTTACTGATCCTGTGTTTAAGCCTCCAACAATATTAGCCCCATTTGGAGTAGACCAAGTATAAGCAATAGCATTATTTAAGTTATTTGCTACATAAACTACTCCATTGGAATTATTACAAACGGTTGTACTTCCAGTAATTGCTGATGCAATCGTTGGTAATGGACTAACCGTTATAGCCTTAGTTGTAATTGAACTAGCACCACAAGCATTTACTGAAGCGACTCCAATATTACCACTAACAGCTGTTGTAGAAAAATTAGCTGTTATCACATTTGTTAAAGTACCTGTATTAAGAGCAACGCCAAAAGGAAAAGACCAATTGTAACTTGTTGCATTTGTAACTGGAGATACAAAATAACTTTCATTTGTTTTTCCTTGACAAATTGGTGAGTTCCCACTTATTAATAATGGCGCAGTTGGAACAGTTATAACATCTATATAGGCATTTTTCACCATGGTTAAAGCTCCAGGGCCGCCAGCATTCATACTTAAAGAAACCGTTTTTGTTCCAACTGTTGAATAGGTAACCGTTATTGCTGCGGCAGTAGAAGTAGATGTTGCTGGAGTTGCACCAGCACCAAAATTCCAAGTATACGTGTTCACACCTACTGCTGCTACGGATGTATTTGTATAAGTAACAGTTGTGCCAACACATATTTGAGTTTTATTAGCAACAAAATCAGCATAAGGACTACAGCTTGGGGAACCATTAATATTAGCAACCGTAACTGTAGACACACTAGCTGGACAAACACCATTCGTTACTGTCCAAACTGCTGTTACCGTTACGTTATTTAAAACGGTTAAATTTGCATTATAAGCAGTTGTTGGATTTATATTAAATATTCCTGAACTACAAGATGTCCAAGAACCTGATCCAACGGCAGGAACATTTGCAGCTAGTGCCGTTAAATTATTACAAATTTGTTGGCTAGGCCCTGCATTAGATATGGTAGGAGTTTTGTCAAAATTAATTAATATTGATGAAGGCGTTCCAGAACCACAACCATTCGTATTACTTCCATAAACAGAAACATTTGTAGATGTAACAGCTGTATTAAAGTTTACTGTGATTGCATTTGTGTTTGCACCTGCAGTAACTGTAGAACCTACAGGCAAAGTCCAATTATAAGAAGTTGCATTAGTAATTGGTGGGACAGAAAACACAACACCATTTTTAACTTGACATAAAGTAGTTGAAGCCGTTGCTATAGCCTGAGCAGCAACTGGTATTCCTTTAACTGTAACAGCAAAAGTTGTTGTGGTAACACTCGTACCAGGCCCACCATCACTTACTTGAACTGTAATGATGGCATTACCCGATTGACCAACATTAGGTTTGAAAACTAAAGTACCTGATGTGCTTGGGTTAGTATATGAAACTACTGGAGTTGGAATTAACGCGGTATTATTTGACGACGCTGTAACAGTAACCACTTGAGTTTCTGCCGCACTTCCATCACTGATGCCAGATAAGGCTACAGTTGTTGCTGGAGTTGACGCATTACTTTCGCAAAACACATAACCACTCAATCCAGCAATGGTTGGAGGGGAATTATACGTACAAAAAGATGTATAGCCATAACCATTATAATAATTATAACTTGTATTTGGATTTGTGCCTTGCCCATTAAACGAATAAGCTATTGCATAATAGCAAGTTGCAGGAGATAAATTTGTCATTG
>JANXRU010000272.1 GCA_025356715.1 Bacteroidota bacterium | reverse complement strand
GCAAGCGACATGAGTGGCTATATTACTGGGCAATGCATTAATGTGTGTGGAGGAATGCTTACCTAAAAAAGTAATAAGGTTTAAGGATTAAGATATAAGGAATTTTACAAAACTAGCATCTTACATACTTATATCATATATCGTAATACTTTAAAAATGGAATGTATCTCAAATTATCCTTGGTATTACACCCTGTTATGTTTAGTAGCAGGGTTTGTATTTTCAGGTGCTTTATATCTTAGAGATAAAAAAAATAGTGATCGATCAAACCCTTTATTAATAAGCTTAGCAGCGCTTCGCTGTGTTTCTGTAAGTTTAATTGCCTTATTACTTCTAGATATTTTTATTAAGCGTTTAGTAAATGAAACTGAAAAACCGGTTATTATTATTGCGCAAGACAACTCATCATCTATCATTGCGGGCAAAGACTCTACTCAATTAAAAACAGAATACATTAAAGCGTTAGAATCTTTTATATCTGCAATTAAAGAAAAGTATGATGTAAAATCCTACCTATTTGATTCGGAAAATAAGCCCGTCCAGTTAATTAGTAATATCGATTTTAAAGGAAAAGAAACAGATATCTCAAATGTATTTTCAGACATAGAAAATAATTACGCTAACAAAAACATAGGTGCTATTGTTTTAGCAACAGATGGTATTTACAACAAAGGCAGTAATCCTTTATATCGTATTGAAAAAATAAACGCACCAATTTATACGATTGCTTTAGGAGATACAATTCCTTTGAAAGACACGTGGATACAAACCATTAATCATAATCAAATAGCCTATTTAGGAAATTCATTTCCTGTTGAAGTTATCGTCAATGCTGTTGATTTAAAAGATAAAGCTGTTACGCTATCTATTTCTCAAAATGGAAACGTTCTTAAAAAAGATGCTGTCAACATTACCTCCAATAGCTTTAGTAAGTCCTATAATTTTGTGTTAGATGCTACGACAACTGGTGTACAAAAATATACCGTTACTCTTTCAACTTTAGACGATGACAAGAATAAACAAAATAATACTCAATCTTTCATTGTTGATGTGATTGATAATCGTGAAAAAATTTTAATACTAGCTAATGCTCCACACCCTGATGTTGCTGCTATAGAGCAAAGTATATCTGCTTCTCAAACCTACGAAGTAGAAGTTTCATTATTAGATAAATTTTCAAAGCCTTTAAAACCTTATTCATTAATCATTCTTCATCAAACAGCTAATATACCTCAACGTATTTTATCAGAATTGAAAGCGAATAATCAGTCAGTATTTTTTATTGGTTTGAATGCGCCACAAGGGTTGTTAGGAATTGAGTCACAAAAATCCAGTAATCATTTTAATGATGCAGAACCAAGCATCCAAACTAATTTTTCATTATTTACGATTAGCGATGCTTTAAAAAATTACATGAAAGACTTGCCGGCTGTTACTTGCAACTTTGGTTCACAAAACTTAAAAAATGGCGCAAGTAGCCTTATTAATCAACGGATTGGCGTGGTTAATACCGACAACACCCTACTCTATTTTAATGAAATAAATGGGACAAAAACTGCTGCTTTTTTAGGCGATGGGCTATGGCGTTGGCGTATGAGGGATTTTGCAGATCATGGTAATTATAATTTGTTTAATGAATTAATGAGTAAAACGGTTCAATACCTTTCTGTAAAAGCAGATAAAAGTTTTTTCAGAGTGTTTACAAAAAAAATTATTAATGAAAATGAAGCACTTGATTTTACAGCAGAAGTTTATAATCAGAGTTATGAATTAGTTACTGAGCCAGATGTAACATTAGTTTTAAAAGACTCAAAAAATAAAGTTTATAATTATACGTTTACTAAAAAACAAACGCTCTATAACCTTGTAGCTGGTCAGTTTCCAGCTGGCGAGTATAATTATGAAGCCAAAGTGAAATTTGGAGATAAGCTTTATACAAAATCAGGATTGATCGTAATTAAAGAAATTATTTCCGAAAAAATAAACACCGTTGCTAACCATCAATTATTATTTCAATTATCAAAACAAAGTGGTGGTAAATTAGTTTATAAAAACCAATTAGAACAATTACAAAAAGACATTTTAGCAAACGATACTATTAAATCCATTACTTATTCTCACAAGCAATTAACCGACTTAATCAATTTAAAATGGTTGTTTTTCATTATCGTACTTCTGCTTTCGTTAGAGTGGTTTTTGAGGAAGTATAACGGAAAAGTTTAAGTGTTTTTTATTATTGCGACCACGCCATAACGTGAGAAGCAATCTAATCTTCCATTTTCTTAGTAAGTTTATTTGCCTCTATAGTTATATAAAAGGATAATACAAAATAAATAATTACAGAAAATGGGTATGTAAATCTAGTACTATGTATTAACC
>JANXRU010000269.1 GCA_025356715.1 Bacteroidota bacterium | reverse complement strand
TAAAACTAATTTCTAATAGTAATAAATAGTCCAATCTTATCCTTTTTTTTCTTTAATACTTCCTCAAAAAACTATAATTTAGCTTAGATTACAGAAGAATTTCTGTTAATCGTCTTAATAAAAAATAACTTCTAATCTTTGAGTCATTTATATATTTCAATTAACATAAAGCTTATTAAAAACTCAAATTACCTCATATTATTAGTAAAATTGGAGCAATATTAAACAGTATTTATCGTTGTAATAACTGCTTGACTATTATTTAAAAAATCCTTACTTTTAAGAAGATTATGAAAAACAGAATTATATTATTATTTATTTTTGCTGCAACCACTATTTTTGGACAAGTTGCCAAATATAGTAATGAGTTTTTAAGCGTTGGTGTCGGTGCACGAGCATTATCAATGGCTAATGCTAATGTTGCCTCTGTAAGCGATGTTACAGCTGGTTACTGGAACCCTGCAGGCTTGTTGTTACAAAAAAGTAATATTCAGGTAGGCTTGATGCATGCGGAATATTTTGCTGGCATTGCAAAATATGATTTTATAGGCGCTTCTAAACGTATTGATAGTAACAGTGTTGCAGGCATTTCTTTCATTCGATTTGGAGTAGATAATATACCAAATACAACTGAATTAATTGATGCCAATGGAAACGTAGATTATTCTCGCATCAAGTCTTTTAATGCTGTAGACGTTGCGGTTCTATTATCCTATGCGCGAAGTATGCCAAAATTAAAAGGAATAAAAATCGGAGCCAATGCGAAAATCATACGTCGTAAACTAGGTGAATTTGGTGGTGCTTGGGGCTTCGGATTAGATTTAGGAGCAATGTATGATTATAAAAAATGGCGTTTTGCAGCTATGGCTCGTGATATAACTGGTACGTTTAATGCTTGGAGTTATAATTTAACAGACGATGTGAAACAAGTGTTTGCAACCACGGGTAATGATATTCCAAGTAATTCAGTTGAAGTAACTGTTCCTCGCTTAGTATTAGGAGTTACTCGTACTTTTTATGTTTGGCAAAATAAAATATCTATAGGCGGCGAATTAAATTTAATTAATACGTTTGATGGTAAACGTAATACCGTTATTAAAACAAATAGCTGGAGTATGGAACCAGCTCTAGGAGCTGAAGTTGGTTACAAAAATTTCATTTACTTACGTGGTGGGCTTGGGAATATTCAAAAAGCAAAAGACATTACTGGCACTGATGTAACAACCGTTCAGCCAAATATAGGAGTTGGGATAAAATATAAAATTTTTGGTTTAGATTATGCCATGACAAATATTGGTAATGTGTCCACTTCTTTATATTCTCACATTTTTACAGTAAAAATTGATTTGAATAAGAAAATATTAAAATAATTTCATGGCAAAACGGTTATTTATTTTTTGTTTCTTTATATGTTCTGTTGCTCAATTAAAGGCACAGATATATGGAAATGAATGGATAAATTACTCACAAAAACATTACCGCTTTGCGATTTCAAAAACTGGATTATACCGTTTAGATTCTAATGCATTAGCAAATGCGGGAATACCAATTTCAACTATTAATCCAAAAAATATTCAATTATTTAGTAAAGGTCAAGAACTTTATCTTAACATTAAAGGAGAAAATGATAACGTTCTAAATACAACAGATTACATTGAATTTTACGCCGAAAAAAATGATGGCCGTTTTGATTCTTTGGCTTATACAACAACCCAAAGAATTCCTAATCCTTATGTTGGATTATTTAACGATACAAATTACGTTTACTTTACTTGGAATAATTTAACCACTAATAAGCGAATGAATTTACAAACAGATGTAAATTTTATTGGCTATGCCCCAACAAACTATATATACAATGAAAAAATATATAGCGGATCTGGCTTTTATTCTTTAGGAAGATCATTTGTAGGAAATGCTATTTTTGACCCCCGTTATGTCGAATGTGAAGGTTTTGGAACAGCTATTAGTCAGGGAGGAATTTTTCAAACAACATTTGGAACCCTTAATGTTTACAGCTCAAGTTCCTTACCCACAACTATTAAAGTGCAATATTCTGGAAACTCCGAAAATTTTTCCACTACTGGATTTGATCACAACTTAACGTTAGAATATTTAAATAATACAAGTACTTATACAACTATAAATGACACTTTGTTTAACTCATACCAACAAACATATGTTGAGAAGCAAATTCCATCCAATCTCCTTCAAACTAATGCTTCGTTCAAAATAACAAGTGTTAACAGCCCTTTTTATAGTGGATTTACCAATTCCACTAACATACATTATGTTTATTTAAAATACCCACAAATACCTGATTTATCAAATCAATCAGAGCAATTGTTTTTAGTGGATGATAACACGTTAGCTCCAAAAAGTTTTTTGGATATACAAAATGTAAATGTCGGAGTAGGTTCGGTGATATTATATGACTTAAGTAATCACAGTTATATTACAACAGTTGTATCAGGTATTAACGTTAAAGCCTTGATACCAAATACAGGATTTCAAAAAAAATGTTTCATCTCTAACAATTTAAATGTTATATACATAAACGCCTTAAGTCCTGTAAATCAAACTGGATTTTTTGTAGATTATACTTCAGGAATAACAGATTCCTGCTTTATTATTGTCTCTCATAATGGATTAGCAACTTCTGCATCATCCTATAAAAGCTATAGGCAAAGTATTGCTGGCGGAAGCAATCAGGTTGTTTTAAGTTTTATTGATGAACTTTATGATCAATTTGCTTATGGAAATCAAAAAAACCCTCTAGCAATAAAAAATTTATGCCGTTTTTTAAGTGATAATTTACCTAAACCACCGAAATATTTATTGCTACTTGGAAAATCAATTAAGAATGATTTAGTAAGAACTACCCCAGTCTACTGGAATGCAAATGATTTACCAACCATGGGGATTCCAGCTTCTGATAATTTATTTACAACAGGAATTCATGGTGCAAATTCAATCACACCATTCATTCCAGTTGGACGTGTATCAGCAAAAACAGATCAACAACTAAATTGGTATTTAGATAAAGTTATATCACACGAAGATTCTTTAAAAACTACTTCAAGAGAACAAAGCGATTGGCATAAACGAATACTTCATTTCGCAGGCGGTTCAGGCTTACCTCAACAGCAACAATTTGCCTCCTACTTAAATTCGTATGCAAATACTATTGAAGACACACTCTTCGGCGGAAGAGTTTTTACATTTAAAAAGTACAGTACAGCTCCCATTCAAATAACTGTTAGTGATTCGGTAGCCGACTTAATCAATTATGGTGCATCTATTATTACTTTTTTTGGCCATGGCTCTGTTACTGGATTTGACCAAGCAATAGACGACCCAACTGCATATAACAATTTCGGTAAATACCCTCTATTTATAGCCAATTCATGTTATTCAGGTGACATTCATGAACTTACAGGAAATAGTACCAGCGAAAATTTTACACTCATTGATAAGAAAGGGAGTATTTGTTTTATTGCTTCTTCCGCAGTTGGTTTAGATCAAATTTTAGATACCTATTCTTCTGAACTTTATAGATCAATTGCTTATGATCGTTATTACTTAGGAGTTGGAGATGCAGTGAAAAATTCATGTCTCAAAAATTCAATTTCCAATCAGCAGTTAGTAGATATCACTTGTTTGGAAATGACCTTAGAAGGAGATCCTTCCATTCAAATAAACGCTTATACAAAACCAGATTATGAAATAAAAAACTCCAGTGTATTTTTCAATACCTCCACATATATAGACTCTATTGGTATAAGTGTGAAAATTAGAAATTTAGGTAAGGCTATCAAAGATACTTTTATAGTTCGTGTGGAACGCTATTTTGCAAATGGAGATTCAATTTCATATAACAAAAAAATAAAAGCACCATACAACTGTGACACAATGCGTTTTTTTATCAATAAAGATTTTGAAAATGGCATTGGCTTAAATCATTTTAATATATATATTGACGCTTTTAATAAAATACCTGAAGGGCAAGAAAATAATAATTCAACCAATGGGTTCGTTGATTTATTTATTTCAGGAGGAGACGTTGTTCCTGTTTACCCATACAAATATGCAATCATTCCATTTACACCCACTGTTACGTTAAAAGCATCTACGTCCGATCCATTTTATGTTTCATCTAATTATAAAATTCAATTAGATACGAATGATACTTTCTTGTCGCCAATAAACTCTACAGTCGTTACAAGTATTGGAGGTATTATAGAATGGACTGTTAATTTACCATATGCAGATAGCACCGTTTATTTTTGGAGAATTACCCGAGATTCAACACTTCTAACTGATCATTTGAATTGGAGAGAAAGTTCATTTCAAGTTATTGGAAACAAAACAGGTTGGGCTCAAGCGCACTTTCATCAATTTAAAAATGATAGTTATGAATTTGTTAAATACAAGAAGTCAGTGCGGAAATTTACTTTTGAAAACGATATTAAATCTTTAGAATGTAACGATGCCAATTTTGCCTTTACCACTTTTGACCATATTAATTATCAAATAAATAATTCTTTAGTAGATTATTGGACTTGTTCTCCTGGAGGAGGATGGTCTTTTGCTGTTTTTGATTCAATTACTGCTTTACCTTGGGTAACATCAACACCAAACTATACTATTCCTGGTAATTATAACAACTGCGTTTGTTATCCAAGGCCATTAGTGGCTATATCTTTTGGAGCCTCTAACTACTGTGGGTTTCCTGGTTACAATTGGCTTACAGCGATGGAAACATTTTTAAACGGTATTCCTCCAAATAATAAAATTTTAGCTTGGTCTATAGATAAATATCACAATTCGACATACAGTAATTCCTTATTCCAACAATTTGAAAGCTTTGGCTCAACTTCCATCAGAACAATTGGAGACACTTTACCATATATTATTTTTGGTACAAAAGGAGCCGCTATTGGTAGTGCACATGAAGTTATAGGAGCTTCAGCAAGTAGCGTTATACAATTACAAGATACTTTAAAAACAAAATGGAACACAGGCTATATAGCCTCCGAAATTATTGGGCCATCAACCAAATGGCGAAGTTTACATTGGAAACAAGCGCCTTTTGAATTACCCAATCATGACAGTATTGTCATCAAAGTAATAGGTATTAAAACATCTGGAGTAAGAGATACTTTAGCAACATTTGATGCTTTAACTACTGATGTTTTAGATTTATATAATTATGCAGATGCTGTTATTTATCCTCGTTTACAATTAGTAGCAAGGATGAAAGACAATGTGAATTTAACTCCTCCGCAATTAAAAAAATGGCAAGTAATATATGACGAAGTTCCTGAATGTGCTATTAATCCTAAAAAAGGATATGTAGCCTCAAATGATACTATTCAAGAAGGTGATAATTTTACGGTTCGTTTACCTATTGAAAACATTGGCGTGTTACCATTTACGGATAGTTTATTAGTTACCTATTGGATAGAAGATAAAGATAGGATATCGCATCCTTTACCTCAAAAATTAAAAATACCACCATTTGTTTCAGCACAAGTTATTATTGATACGATTCAATTAAGTAGTTATCATTTTCAAGGATTAAATTATTTATGGGTTGACGTCAATCCTCCTGCTCTACCGAAATACCAATTAGAACAATATCATTTTAATAATATTGCTCGAATTCCTTTTAGGGTCAATTCTGATAAAATAAATCCTTTATTGGATGTCACTTTTGACGGAACACACATTTTAAATGGAGATATCATTTCTTCTAAGCCACATGTTTTAGTGACGTTAAAAGATGAGAATAAATTTTTAGCATTAAATGATACGTCTAATTTTGCAGTTTATATTAAATATCCAAATCAAGCAAGTGAAAAACGATTGTATTTTTCTAATGTATTACAATTTACACCAGCACAACTTCCAAGTAATTCGTGTAAGATAGAATGGAAACCAGAACTAGCAATTGACGGAAAATACAGTTTAAGAGTACAAGCAACTGATAGATCTCGAAACGTAAGCGGTTCTGTGGATTATACCATACAATTTGAAATCATCAATAAACAAACTATCACTGAGGTTTTAAATTACCCTAATCCGTTTAGTACCTCAACTCGTTTTGTGTTTACCTTAACAGGCTCAGAAGTTCCTGATATTTTTATTATTCAAATTATGACCATTACTGGTAAAGTAGTGAAAGAGATAACAAAAAATGAATTAGGAAATGTGCATATAGGTCGAAACATTACTGATTATGCATGGGACGGAAAAGATGAGTATGGCGATAAATTAGGCAATGGTGTATATTTATACAGAGTGATTACTCGTAGCAACGGGCAGGCTATCGAAAAAAATGCAACGGATGCTGATTCCTTTTTTAAGAAAGGCATTGGAAAGATGGTAATTATGCGATAGTTCACATCGTTATTTTTCGCAAAACTTCCATCATCTTTTGTACGGCAAGTGCTCTATGAGAAATAGTTACCTTCTCTTGAAATTCAAGCTCTGCAAATGTTTTAGAGTATCCGTCTGGTACAAAAATTGGGTCATAACCAAAACCATTGGCGCCTTTTTTTTCCTTAATAATTGTCCCATTAATAATGCCATCAAACAAATATTCTTCTCCACTGATAATTAAAGCGATGACCGTTTTAAAATGTGCTTTTCGATTTTCTATTTGTACTAATTGATCTAATACTTTTTGTGTATTAGCATTATCGTTTTTTGGTTCGCCGGCATACCTTGCGGAATAAACTCCTGGCAATCCATTCAATGCATCAATCAATAATCCACTATCATCAGCAAAACAATTCATACCTGTTTTAGTATAAATGGTGCGGGCTTTTAATAAGGCATTACCTTCTATAGTTGTTTCCGTTTCTTCAATGTCTTCATTAAAATGAATATCGGATAGATTAAGTAATTCAACGGATGGAGGCATTAGGGATTTAACCTCTAAAACCTTATTTTTGTTTTGACTAGCAAAGATGAGTTTCATTGTTTTTTTGCTAAAAGTATAAAAATTATGTGCGGCATCAGTGGTTTTATAGATTTTAATAATCAATCAACGCAAAATACGTTGCATGCAATGACTGACGCTATGATTCATAGAGGCCCAGATGCAGGAGGTTATGAATTTTTTCAAAATCAAACACATCAAGTTGGCCTAGGTCATCGTAGGCTTTCCATTATTGATTTAACGGATACAGGGAAGCAACCTATGCGTTTTGAGCATTGGTGGATGACGTTTAACGGTGAGGTTTATAATTATCAAGAAATAAAAAAAGAATTAGAAACTCTAGGTCATCAATTTATTGGCAATTCAGATACCGAGGTAATGCTTCATGCATACGCCGAATGGGGTATTAAATGCGTACATCGTTTTATAGGAATGTTTGCGTTTGTTATTTACGATACCCAAAAACAAGAAGTAATTTGTGTCCGAGATAGAGCAGGCGTTAAACCATTTTTTTATTATTGGAACGAAGGTTTGTTTTTATTCGCCAGTGAATTAAAGGCTTTTCATAAACACCCGCATTTTAAAAAAGAAATCAATATAGATGCTGTTGCTGCATTTATGCAGTATGGTAATGTTCCAACACCTCACTGTATTTTTAATAATTGCTATAAGTTAAAGCCTGGACATATTTTAACATTCAGTATACCGCATTCAGTATTTAGCCTTTCTAAATATTGGGATGTATACGAAGCCTATAATAAACCCAAGTTAGATCTTACATTTAATGAGGCTAAGATTGAAACAGAAAAATTGTTACAATCAGCCTTCAATTACCGCATGGTTTCTGATGTTCCAGTAGGCGTATTTTTAAGTGGAGGATATGATAGTACCTGTGTTACTTCTTTATTACAAAAAAACAATACCAAAAAACTTAAAACATTTACGATTGGAGTGGCTGACATAGGATTAAATGAAGCGCCTTATGCTAAAGAAATTGCAAACTATTTAGGGACAGATCATCACGAATATGAAT
>JANXRU010000268.1 GCA_025356715.1 Bacteroidota bacterium | reverse complement strand
TTGGAAGAAAATTAGAAAGGGCACTTCTCCATATTTAGACATTCAGCAAAATATCACAGACGGAGTTATAAATCAATTTTCGTTTCCAATAATATCCATAGACAGAAAAACAGTTTTAATAAGTATAAATAGTGTAGGTAACTGTATGTTATGCGGTGGTGGTGGGAAATACTTATATAAAAAAATCAATAATCGTTGGAAACGCATCGAGACTTATGATGAATGGATTAGTTAAATAAATTGAAAAAAGAACAACAGCAACTAACACATATACGCTCTATTCAATTTGGACATTCGGCTTTGGTATTTGCAATAGCGGTCACTTAGTGAAAGACATCTTTACTTAAACATTCAGGTAAACAGAGGCTTAGATTCGTTCGTTGTAAGCTTGCAAACCGTTATAGCTAATGCTTAAAGATCAAAATAAAAAATACTGAATTACATTGTAACTTTTTGATTGTTTGTCATTATATGAATTATATGAAGACAATTTTATTACTTTTTATTTCGTACCTTTCATTTTCTCAAAACTTAATCCCAAACCCTAGTTTTGAATTGTTTAACAAAATTCCAGTTAGAAAAGCCAATAGTATTGCTCGTGCTAAGGACTGGATTCCCCCAAAGTATGGCTCTGACTATTATCATCAATCTGCATCTAGGTCAGTAGGTGCTCCAAAAAATCATTTTGGAAAACAAAAACCACATTCTGGTGATGCTTATGCAGGTATTTGTACTAGAACAAAATTCTTAGAATATTTGGAGGTCAAATTAATTGAGCCCTTAAAAAAGGACAAAGAATATTTGGTAGCATTGTACATCTGCAAGGCAGAAAGATCTTTAGGCACACTGAAAGAATTTGGCATTCTTTTTTCAAACAAAAAAATATGGGGAATAACTGGCAGAGGGATTTCTATCAAACCACAAATTATTTTTACTGCCCCTAAAGGCTATAAAAATAAGAAAGAATGGATGAAATTATCAGCTATGTACAAGGCGACAGGTGACGAGGTCGTTTTAACCTTTGGACATTTCAATTACGACCCATCTGACGACAAACATAAAATCCTCTGTCATTATTATGTTGACGATGTTTCAGTAACTCTTATCAATGACACTTCATCAATTGAACCAAAGAAAAGTCAAGAAGTTGTAGAAAAAAATAAACCGCTATTTAAAATAGGTGAGTCAATTGTTTTAAACAATATCTATTTCCAGACAAATGAAAGTGAATTACTAAAAAATTCTTTTGAGGAACTTGATAAGTTAGCCAAGTATTTATACACCACTCCAAATACTATAATTGAAATTAGTGGGCACACAGATATTATTGGAAATGAAACCCAAAATGAGACACTTTCTGAAAATAGAGCCAAAGCAGTAGCGAACTATTTAATATCAAAGAATATAAATGAAAATCGAATAACATATTTTGGAAAAGGTAGCAAATATCCTATTTCTACAAATGAAACTGAAGAAGGACGACAAAAAAATCGACGAGTTGAATTTATTATCTCTATCCTTTAGTCATGTAACTGTAAAGCACTAGCTATAAACGCAGCTAAATCTTATGCGGGCAGAAGCACAAGTATTTGCAATAAATACCACTTCGCGAAAGACATCTTTACTTAAACGTTCCGGTAAACAGAGGCTTAGAGTCGTATGTTGCAAGCTTGCAATCCGTTATTATTTCCCAATTTTAATTTTATTTCCTAAAAATTTGGGAGAAGTGCCGAGTATATAAATATCTAATACACATTTAACACGTGCAAAATATTCTCGGATGCGAGTTTTAAAGGAGTAGTGTTTATTGACTTCTTGAGCGTTAAATGCAATTACAGAAATATGATTTTTATTAGCAATAAACAACGCGCGTTGGTTATGAAATTCTTGTGAAATAATGGTGATGGAATCTTCTCCAAAAACTTCATCGCAACGCACCACACTATCTAAGGTTCTAAATCCTGCATAATCTAATACAATACAAGAGTCGGGAACACCTAGTGCTAATAAGGCATCTCTCATATCTGATGGTTCATCATAGCCTTTCACATGATTATCGCCACT
>JANXRU010000245.1 GCA_025356715.1 Bacteroidota bacterium | reverse complement strand
TCAAACCTGAAGGAAAGGTTTCCGACCTAAAACGAATAATGTTTGTTTTTGTAATAAAAGCTGAATTACCCGTTGTTATCACATCATAAATATCTACTCTTTTAAGAATAGTAGATCCCTCAGCTACTAAATACGAAAATTGGTTAGTAGATTTACTTTCACCACCTATAGATTGCCCTTCATATGAGAACCCATCTGTTCCTGCTCCAAAAGGACCAGCAGAAGCACTAGCACCAAAATTACCATTAGTAGTAGCGGAAAAAGGACCTACGCCAACTCCAACCTCTGGGCCTTGAAAATTCATTCCTGCATTTGATGCTGGCTCTGCATAGTTTATTTCACTATAACTATTTGAAGTGTTCATATTTGAAGCTGAAGTTAAAACGTTACTTCCATAAACTTTAGTATTAGGTTTGTTATTATCATAAACTGGAAGTGTAGATGCTGCAGCTGCACTGCCTTGAGAACTACTACTTTGAGGACTACTATTAGAAGTTGAAACAGCAGTTAAACTAATATTAGCGCCAGTGCTACCACAAGTTAAACATGGCTGTGCTTTATCAGTTGCAGATGCAGACGCATTACCAACGGGCGCACTTACAACTGTTACTTTGCTTTTGGGTTCACCAGTTGCCTCATCGCCATTTACATCACTATATAGAATTGGATTATTGGCAAAACAAGCATAAGGACTTTCCCATGGAGCAACACTCGGGTCTTGATTCCATCTTCTACCAATTCTACTGTCGTATTCCCAATACTCTGCTGTATAAATTCCGTTTGCTATTTCATCCTCTCTCTCTTGTCCATTCATGCCGTAACGATACGCATTCGTATTAAATTGTCTGCCTGGCATAGGAGCTCCAAAGGCGTAATAATCAGTTGCACTAACCACATCTGGTAAAAAATAGTCCACTATGTTATCGTTATTGTTGTCAACGGCTATTTTCCTATCACTTACAACTGTTAGTACGTTACCTAAATGGTTTGTGAGTTCGTATAAAAAACTTAATTCGTTTTTCATAATTTTCTACTTCCCAGCAGCGGCAGCACTCTTAACTTTAGCGTCTTCTAAAATTTTATTGCAACGAGCTTCTGATTCGTCCAATACTTTTTGTGCCTTTTTATCTACTTCCTTCTTAGCTATTTCAGCGGCTTTTTTGGCAGCTATTTTAGCAAAGGCATTGCCTGCTTGGTCAACCAAAGCATCTGCTTGTGCATATCCTTCTGCTTTTATTTTTTCTACAGCAGTTTGTGTCTCCGCTTTTATTTTATCAACTTGTGCTTGCGCATCTATTAATATTTTTTGAGCTTCGTCGTTGGCTTTGTCTTTTACGGTGTTTACTAATTCTTCTTTTACAGTGGAGGTTGCTCCGTTTTTCATCCCTGTTTTAATAGTCGGTTTCATTACTGTTCCACCAAAACCAACATTTACTTTCACTATTTTAGGTAAACTAATGTTAGTACCAACCGCCGAACTTGCTTGTCCTAATAAACCCGATACCATTGAGTTTGCTTGTGCACCAAATAATTCGGTAGGCACATCTAATTTCCAATTATAATCAATGGTTTGATCGAAGCCTGTAGAACCAGTTATTTCGGCATCAATTTTATTAACTTTTACTTTCACGGGGTTACGTAAATTAACTCTTCCATCTTTAAACTCGTAGTCGGCTACTACATTTTGTATGGTTAAGTTTTTAAGTTGCTCTATTTTTAAGGCTTCGCCTAACTTTACAAAGGCAGGGAAACCACCTACAGATACACTACTTGTTTTAAACACACCGTTACCATGCAACGATTCCATGATGGGTGACATCTTCGTGTCTAAATCTGCTTTAAAGTTTTCAAGTGTAGCGGTAAATATACCTTGTGCGTATTTGCCAATAGGTGCAATTTTTTGTACCGTATTAAATGCGTTGAATGTTTTTTGAATATCAAAATTATCAACTTTAAAATTCATACTAACCGTTGGTTTTTTAGGATTAGTTGTTTCGTAATAACCATTCATTAAAACATTACCGCCTAATACTGCTAATTTTAAATCCGTCATGTCTACTTTTTTCTTTCTTACTACAATGTTTCCAACCATATTATCAATGGTTAAATTATCGTATAATACTTTAGTAAAATTGGTATTTAAATTAAAATCAATATTACCTGGCACTTCTGCTACACTCATCGCTGATGTATCTGCTTTAGCAGTTGTTGTAGAGGTTGAAGAGCTACTCATTAATTGATTTAAATCCATAAAATTTGATTGTACATTAAAGGCTCCTTTTATTAAAGAATCCTTAAATACATATTGCATAAAGTTTTCTATTTTACCAGAAGCTTTAATATCCGATTTACCCATTAAGGCATCAAAACTCGATAGCTCTACATATTGATTGGTGAAATTCAATTTCATTACATTCAACAATACATCGTAAGGTAATGTTGATGTTTTGTAATTCATTTTATCAATTTCTAAAGAACCGCTCATAGCAAATTTATCGTATTCTTTTTTATCTAAACTACTCATACGACCTGCTGCTTTAACATCCGCTTTGATTGTGCCGCTCATGGCATCTCCTTTATCTAAGGGAACAAATTCTTTAACAGATACTAAATCTACAATTCCTTTTATCTCAGCATTTATAGCAGGATCAGAGATAGGTGTTTTTACATGAGCCCACATATCAATAGGGTTTCCTGCCATATTTAAATGAAACTTATTGACGTCAATAACGGTTGCGTCCAAATAATTTTGTTTATTTTCAACGTGTACATCAATATTAATATCATTGACTGATTTTGGTAATGATGGATATTTAAACATCGCGTTAGCAATACCTAAATTAATTTCGAATGATGGATAGGTGTTTTTAGTGCTATCTTTTTCGCTATGCATGGTACCATTTACTTTACCATCTAATTTTAAGCTACCAGACGTTTTTACGGAAGCAAAATCTTTAGAATATACACTTGGTATTAATGATAAAATAGATTTAAATTCAGTTTGCTTAGCCGCAAATTTTAAATCCATCATTTTATCATCAGTTGGCATCGCTACAAAGCCATCGAATGTAAAACCTAAATCATTTAACCCTAATTCATTTTCTTTAAATGTAAATTTCATTTTTGGCATATCCATATCTAAATCGGCCTTAAAATGCATTTTCGCTTTTGTTAAATACCCTACTCCACCTGAATTTACAGTGGTTTCTGCTATATCTAACAAATTACTTAATACAAAATTATCTTGTGTAAAATCGCCACTCAACGTATAATTCAAATCTTTTAAAGATGCGCTCATATTACCTTGCATGTCATTGTAAGTAATATTAGCATGGTTTATTTTCATGGATTTTAATTTTACATCAAACTTTGTTGGCTCGGAAGATGCAGCAGCCTTAGTAGTATCAGTACTTGGTTTTGTAATATCCCAATTGGCTTTTCCATCATGCATCACTATGGCCGAAATTTTAGAATCGTCAATTGTCACTGAATTAATTTGATAAGGCCCACCACTGATAACCGATTTAATATTTAAATCGAACGCTAATTGTTTAATAAACGCCAACGTATCGCCGGCAAAAGGTTCTACATTAATCACAGAAACATTTTGAATTTTAAATCTAAAATCAGGAAAAGAGCTAAACAAAGTTAAATCAAAGTCTCCGAAATCGACCTTAGCATTGAGGTTCTCGTTTGCTTGGTCTTTTACTAATTGTACTAATTTATCTTTAAAAATAAATGGCGCAGCAATCACGCAAATTATTAAAACAAGAAACGTAATTCCGGTCCATTTAAAAATTCGTTTAATTAAGCTTTTCTTTTTTTTAGGTTCTGTATTCATTACTTTGTTTTATATGAAGATTGTTTGTATTAAATTCGGTTTATTTACTTAAAATTTTAAATTCTGTACGTCTGTTTTCTTGTCTACCAGCATCCGTGTCATTTGTAGCTACAGGCACGGTTTCGCCATAACCTTTAGCTACAAGCCTATCAGAAGCAATACCTTTACCAATTAAATAAGTAACAACCGACTGAGAACGAGATTGAGATAATTTTTGGTTATAATCGTCGCTACCTTTGCTATCGGTATGGCTACCTAATTCTATTTTCAAAGTCGCATTATCGGTCAACAATTTAATTAAACGATCTAATTCGTTAGCGGATTCAGAACGAATAGTTGCTTTATCAAAATCAAAGAAAATATTTTTTAAGACGATAGATTGACCAACTTCGATTTTCTTTAAATTAATATTTACTTCAACCTCTTGATACTCGGCAATAACTGGAATGTCAAAATTGATGGAATGAAATAAATAGCCATCACGTTTAACAGCTAAGCCATAATTTTTTCCAGAAGGTAAAGAAACCAAATATTTACCAGTTACACTGTTTGATTTAAACGTGGCAATTACTTGGTTAATGCTATTATCAATCAATTCAATAGCTGCTTCTAAAGGTTCTTTTGTTTTATCATCAATTACTACACCTTTTAATACGGTTAATTTAGGGCCAGCGCTAACAATTTTTTCCACTTTAAATTCGCTAACAGGGGCTGCTACAGAGGCTAATAAGTTATCTTCATTTGCTAATAAAGGTTCTTTTTCGGGTCCAAGAAAGGTAATTTTATAAATATCTTTATCGCCAAAACCACCCTGCTTTGACGAAGCAAAATAGCCATGATGTCCACTACTACTAATTACAAAAAACACATCATCATCTGGTCCATTAATTGGGTAACCTAAATTTTCAGGCTCTGACCATTTTCCATTTTCAAAAACAGATTTAAAAATATCGTACCCACCCATAGTTTTATGCCCTTTAGAACTGAAATAAATTGTTTTACCGTCAGGATGAATAAAAACGCCTTCTTCAGCATACTTTGTATTTAAACCAGTTCCAATATTTTCTGAAATACCCCAATCATTTTTTGCATCTAATTTTGAAATATAAATATCTCTATCACCAATACCACCATCTTTGTCACTTACAAAATATAATTTTTTTCCGTCATAAGAAAGCGTAACAGATGACTCATGTGCTTTTGAATTAATGTTTTTATTTAAATGTTCGGGCTTAGACCAAGTAGTTCCACTAAGATTACTCACATAAATATCACCCCCATCTTTTTCTTTGTATTTGTAAATAAACATGGTTGAACCATCAGGTGATAAACCTGCTGTTGCATCATGATCCTCACTATTTACTATAGGCCCAAGATTTTTAGAAGGCGTCCATTCTTTCCCGTTTTTATAAGAAACATAAGTATCTTCAAAATAAGCACCATTTTGCTCATCTACTTTCCCTCCAGTTGAATTATCTTGGCAAGCTGTAAATACCATCATGGATTCATCAGCCGTTATAAAAGCACTATACTCGGGAAATCGTGTATTTATTGAACGACCCAAATTATCAATAAAAATACGTTGAGGGTGTGCCATTTCATATTTACCTATTTTACACTCTCCTATTTTTTTATTTGCCTCTTCAATGGCGATAGCATTTTCTTTTGCATCCACATTTAAAGCTGTTAAAAAAAGTTGGTAATATTTAATAGCATCATCCCATTTTAATTGAAACTGATAAGCCCATCCTATAAAATAAGTGACATCTGTAGGGATTTTAGGATTTAAGGTATAAGCCTTTTCTAAAAATTTAAGAGATGATTCCGATTGAGGGTTTAAATTAAAACCGATAACACCTAACATATAATTTAAATCAGCATTTTCAGGATTAAAATCTTGCGCTTTTTGTAAAAAGGGTTGTGCCTGTTTAAAATAAATATCACCTGCATGGCGATAGTCATTGCGACTAACTGGATAAAATTTATGAGTATTAACATACTGATCTAAGATAAAATCATATTCCTTTTTTCCAATATCAAAGGCATCCTTACCTTCACTCAGATTTTTTCTGGCTTCTTTGAATTGGTCTTTCTTATCAGGAAAATTACTTTTATCGAATTCTACATTCTGAGCGTTAGAACTATTTATTGCGAAAATAACTAAGGCTATACTTTTATATAATGTCTTCATGCTTTAATAGAGGTTAGATTTGATTGTTAATTATTCTTTCAATGTTACTTGAGTTCATTTAATCACACAATCCATATGAATAATTTTTACCTTCAGGAATTCCATTTTCTGCCGCTTTTTTCCAGTCAGCACATGATCCGTCCATATCACGTAACATTTGCTTGGCAATTCCTCTATTTAAATACGCCGCTCCGCATTTAGCATCAGCCTGTATAGCTTTAGTAGCCCAATCTGAAGCTACTTTATAATCCTTCTTTTTAATATAAACGGACGCCATATTATTCATAGCCAAAGCATAATCCGTTTTATATTTAAGTGCTAAACTAAAATCAGAAATAGCACCAGCTAAATCATTTGCATTTAATTTTGCAGCTCCTCTATTATTAAAAGCAATGTAATAATCAGGTTTTAAACCAATGGCCACATTATAAGAAACTATAGCACCCAAATTATCCCCCTTATTACGTTTACATGATCCTAAATTATTGTATGCAAAAAACAATTTAGGGTCTAAAGAAACTGCTTTTTCATAATCCACTATTGCACCTGCATCATCGCCTAATTGTTTTTTTGAAGATGCTCTATCGTTATATGCATAAGCGTAATCCGCTTTAGCTGCAATGGCATTGCTATAATCAGCAATTGCCTCTTTATAATCTCCAGCTTCAAATTTAATTTGGCCACTTAAGTAAAATGCCTTACTATAAGTGTCATCTATTAATGTTACTTTATTTAAATAGGATAAGCAGGAGTCTTTTTTATGTAAAGCATAAAAACTTTGAGCTTTACCAAAAAATGCATCAACACTTAATGGTTTTAAAGTTAGTGCTTTGTTAAAATCCTGAATAGCGGCATCATAACTTTTAGCCTCAATTTTGGCAAAACCTCTATTATTATAGGCTTTGTCAAAATTTGGATTTAACGTAATAGCTTTAGAAAAATTATCTATAGCAACATTAAAATCTTTTTTAGTCAAAAATTCGAGCCCTAAATTATAGGCTAATTCAGCCTCTTGTTCAGGTGTTAAATTTGATTTAACTTTTACGGTATCTTGAGCTGATGCATAAATGCAAAACAAGCCAAAACAAATTACATAAATCTTTTTCATTGTTAGGGATTATAAACGACTAAATATAAGAATTTTGAAGTTAAAAATTGATTATTTTTTCAACAAGGTATCTTCTTAAAAATTAAGGTAATAATCCTTTGTTAAGGCTATATATTCAGCTGTATATTGATGCCTTACTTCTTCTTCAATAACAAGGGTATCTTCAGAAAATTCAGTTGCTTTAAATTCAAATTGCATTAAATGTCTTTTAGCAAAATCTTTATCCGCTCTTGACTTTACACGTAGTAATTTTGACAATTGAAATCCTTTTTTTTCAGCCATTAAGGTAAATTTTTCGGCTTCAATACGGGGCAGTATTAAACAGAATTTACCTTTTACATCCATAATTTTTTTTACACCATCCAATAATTCTTCAAAAGGTAGAACATCTGCATGGCGAGCCTGAGAGCGTTGCTCGTCCGACGACTTATAGGATTGCTCAAAGTATGGGGGATTTGTAACGATTAAATCAAATTTAATAATAGAAGTCTTTGAAAAATTTTGAAAAAAAGTTGATTGAACGTTGATTTTATCAGAAAATTTACTTTCCAAAACATTTTGTTTTGCTTGAATAACTGCATTTTCATCAATATCAATAGCATCAATGTAAGCCGAAGATTTTTGAGCCAACATTAACGCTATCACTCCTGTACCTGTTCCAATATCTAAAATATGTTGAGAGCCATTAGGCTTAACCCATGCACCTAATAAAACAGCATCTGTACCAACTTTCATGGCACATAAATCTTGTTTAATTGTAAACTGTTTAAAGGCAAATGATGTACTTGGCATAAACCATTATTATCGTTTTGAGTTTTATAAAGTTAAAAACAAATTTGAAACATTCTCATTTATTTTAAGGTAAGTACTAATTTTATAGAAGAAAGATAATCATTGAACTTAACTTAGACTCGGAAAATTAAATGAAATATATATTATTTATGTTATTTATAGCTTTAATTATGCCCCCGTTAAATGCTCAAACGAGTATAGATGTTATATTAGAAAGCTATAGGAAAGACAAGGATTTGCAACATGCTCAATACAGTTTTTGTATCGTAGAAGCATCTTCTGGCAAATTAATGAAAGAATATAATTCAGAAATGGCTTTAATACCAGCTAGTACTTTAAAAATAATAACGACATCAGCGGCTTTAGGTATATTAGGAAAAGAGTTTACCTATAAGACAAAATACCATTTATTATATAATACAAATACAATTGACAAGGCAACAGAAACACAATTAGTAGTAGAAGGTGGTGGCGACCCAACTTTTAATTCGGCTTATTTTTACAGCAACGACTCTTCGTTTTTTTCACCACTTATTGATAAACTGAATTCTAAAAAAACAAAAAACATTTCACTTATCCACGTTAACTCTTCATTTTTTGACAATAGTATTCCAAGCACTTGGATTTGGGGCGACATCGGTAATTATTTTGGCGCTGGTGCTAATGGGCTTTCTTATAAGGATAATAAATTTTCTTTATTCTATGAAAGTGGTAGCGTTAATACAAAGGCATCGTTAGAAAACATTTATCCTTCTTATTTTTTTAATAAAATGCATATTGAATCGCAGGTGATTTCTCAGGGAACAGAAGATGATGCTTTTGTTTTTGGAGACCCAAATTTATATGTAAGAACCGTAAAAGGTAGTATTCCTCCTAATAAAAAACATTATGAAGTGGAAGCTCAAATGCCTGAACCAGCCTTATTTTTAGAACATGAATTAAAAAAAGAGTTAACTAAATATCATTTAACATCTAGCGAAAAAAACAAACCGACAGATATTAAAGAAACCGATACTACATTTAAAACTCAATTAATTTACACACATGTTTCGCCAAAGCTTGATAAAATTGTGTTTTATACTAATACTAAAAGTAACAATCATTATGCAGAAAGTTTATTAAAAACGGTTGGCGCTATTAAATCAAAAAAACAAGGTACTACCGAAAATGGTATTGAAGCTGTAAAAAATTATTGGCAATCCAGAGGTATAGATATTTCAGGCTTACACATGGCTGATGGAAGTGGTTTATCGAGAGCAAACACCATAACAACAAGTATACAAGCCACAGTATTATCAAAAATATACAGAGATACCGTTATGTATAATGCATTTAATGCATCCCTGCCAGTTGCTGGTAAAAATGGCAGCATGACTAATTTATGCAAAGGTACTTTTGCTGAAAATAACATGCGTGCAAAAACAGGTTATATCAATAGAGCAAGAGGTTATTGCGGTTATGTGAAAACAAAGAGTGGAAAAGAATTAGCATTCTCCGTTTTATTTAATAATTACGATTGTTCTCCAAAAGAAATGAAATTAAAAATAGAAAAACTATTAATTGCTTTAGTAGAACTATAAGTTTACTTTGTAGATTCTTCGATTTTATCTTGACAATTACATAATGCTAATTTCTCAATAGGTTTTGTTCCGTAATTAGGCAAACTTACTTCTTTCATAAAAAATATCGTAAGATCATTCACCAATTTATCAGGATGTTCTTTATTCCATTTTTTAATTAAATACTTGCAATAAAATGGGCGTATATGATTATTATTATTAAACACATAATTTTCGCCGTATTTACGCCATCTATCACTTTCATAGTCAGCAACAATATGGTTAGGTTTTTTAAATGAAATACTTTCGCCATCATGTTTAACGTCTATAAACTTTCCACTTCCTGCATAGCCACTATAAACATACCATCCATCGTCTTTTAAAATAGATGGCGCAAACATTCCCCAATTTTGTTCTAGCCGTAACATTGTGCCATACTTTGCTAAATAACTTTCCATCACATAAGGAAATGCTTTTACGTTACCCAGATTCATCAATAGACAATACACTATCACAAAAACAATAAACCATGTTTTTACCATAAGAACAAAATCATACCAATTTGATTGAGTTGTCTCAGAATTAGATATGACTTCAACCTTATTCTTGTACAATTTACGTTCAAACCAATCTATACATGATGATGGTAAAATACCGATTAGTGATACGATACCAATAATATAAAATAACCCTACATATAAAGAAAGATAAAAACCAACATGTAATAAGGCAATACTAATAATACCAATTAATCTTGCTTTTATTGGAACAAACGGGCAAATAATTAAAAGTGGTGCTAATAATTCAATATAATAGACCGTATGTGTTAACCAAGTTAATAGATTAGGAAATTGATATAATAAGGTCCCGAAAGGTAATCGAATTTGATCTATACTTAAGGCATAGTATAAGGCAGTGCCATCGCCATGCCACTCTGGAGATGTCTTTAATAATGCGGAAAAAAAGTATACGGAGGCAATCAAAAACAAATAACCGACATTTGCTACTGAAAAATAGTCATTACTATAAGTAGATGTTTTTTGAATGGAATACCTTTCTCCCCAAGGCAAAAATACCGCCCAAAATAAAATAATTCTTAATAGCTCATCTCCACCTTGTAGTATAAATGGATTACGGTTTTGTATAGACACTAAAAATACCCAGCAAATAAACGTAAATAGCCTAGTGCGATAGCCTATTAATAATGAAATGATGCAAATTGTATTCAAAATCACCAATAAAACCTGCCACCATAAATCGCCGGAAAGTGCGTGAAAGGAAAAGTAATAGGGATTCCAATTGTAGTTTTTTAATATGTCAAGAGGTAAAATACCTTCATCAGTCATGAAAGCTTTAATAGATAAAGTACGTATTGCTAAATCAACTAATAAAATGAGCGCTATTCCAATGCGCATAAGCGATAACGCTCTTACATCAAGCGTGTAAGATTTTTTTAAAGAAATGATTATGTTATTAATACTTTTCGTTGGAGAAGAAGCTAAGATGAAGCAAGTTAAAAAAATTAGAAGTAAAGGAATAAAATAAAACTGCTTCTATATCTGATTAAAATCATAAAAAAAGCACTCTTAAAACTAAGAGTGCTTTTTTTAATTTCGTTAAAAATTATAAACAACCAACTTGTCCAGAAACTGTAACAGAAGGAAAAATAGAACCTGATTGAAAACAAGATATGTTACTAAAAGTTACAGTAATACTTGTTCCTGAAATAACAACTGTAGCTGTACCACCTGAAGAGTACCAAGTAGTACCAGTTGGCTGACTTGTAGGATTTGTTATTGTTAATAAAGCTTTACCTGCACCATTTGCACCAGCAGTAGCAACTAAAGCGTAAGTACCAGCAGTTGGAGCAGATGTAAAACAAATTTCAACAGTTGTACCTAAACTACTATTATTTGAAGAAATGCACAATGGAGCTGGAGTAGAGCAATTAATACTTGTCCAAACGCCTCCTGTACCAATACCAGTCATAGATGAATTTTGATTAGCTGCTGAAGTTGTGGCGATTGTACCAGTTGTAGTTACATTCGTTGTATTAGGGTTTGCACCTGTTCCTTTACCATCAACTGCATAACCAGGAGTAATAGCATTATCATCTGTTTTTTTAGCACAAGAGATAAAAATAATACTTCCAAGAGCTAATATAGATAAAGTAGATAAAATAATTTTTTTCATGAGTAGATTTTAGTTAAACCAAATATAGAAACTATAAATTTAAAAACCAAACAGTTACACTCATTATTTTAGTACATTAACTCGTTAATAAAACGATTTCCCTTGTTTTACATTTTTTTTGAGGAGTATACAGGCTCTATACCTGTCTTCTTGGTATTCGGAATAAAGTTCATTTAAGGTATCTAAAACCTTGGTTAAACTTATTTCATCTGCCCACTTTAATAAGCCTTTAGGGTAATTAACA
>JANXRU010000201.1 GCA_025356715.1 Bacteroidota bacterium | reverse complement strand
CTATTTGGAGGTGGTTTATTTTTATTAATTAAAACATGGTCAGAAATTAAAGAAATAATTCATGGCGCTGAAGAAGAAATCTCTAAAGAAAAATCGGGCAAAAATACATTCTATGCTATTATTGTACAAATCATAATCATTGACTTTGTTTTTTCTTTTGACAGTATTTTGGCAGCAGTTGGTTTGTCTGGAGATTTTTTAATTATGGTATCAGCAGTTGTTATATCAATGATATTGATGATTTTATTTTCTGGTGTTGTATCTGATTTTATTAATAAAAACCCTGGTATAAAAATGGTGGCTCTTTCTTTTTTATTAGTAATTGGTGGGCTTTTAGTTGGTGAAGCCTTAGTTGATTGTTACAATACAACTCTGCCCCATGAAGCACATATTGAAATTAATAAATACTATGCTTATTTTGCATTAGCCTTTGCAATGATGATTGAACTCTTTAATATTAGAGAGCGAAAAATTAAACGTACTCACGATTTTAAACAAGAAGATTAGTAATTAACTTCTTAGTATCTAACTTGGCAGCCTGGTAACAAAGTTTTCAATTCTTCAATATATTCAGGACTAAAACCATTTCCTCTCACATCTAAAATTGTAAGGTTTTCTAACTGAGAAATGGAATCTGGCATCTTTTGCAAATGATTATTTTTGACGGATAAGAAACGTAATTTTTTAGCTTTATAAATTTCGATTGGTAAATTTTGTAACTGATTTCCATCTAATACCAACACTTCCAAATTTGTAAATCGTTCAAAATGTTTAGTCACATAAAACATATTGACATTTGTTAGATTTAGAAATGTTAGGTTAGGAATTCTAAATATTTCTTTTGGAAAGCTATCTAATACACAGTTTTCGATGGTTACATCTTTTAAGTTTTTGAGATAACGCAAAGACGTTGGCAAATGTAACGTATCATTTGTAGATGAAATTTTTAATGTTTTTAATTTACCTAAATAAGCAATATCACTTGGGATACTATCAATTTTAGAGGCAAATAATTCCAAATAACCTAAGTTCACTAATTTCTTGAAATCTGGTGGAAATCCAGTAAATTCGTTATTATAGCTAGCAAAGTAAAGTAAATTATACAAATCAGAAAAACCAGCAGGAAATGTTTTAACTTCATTTCCACTCAAAATAAGTGCTTGTAAATCCTTCAACTTGCCAATTTTAGCGTATAACTTAGGATCAAGTTTTTGATAGCTTAAATCCATTTTGTAAACGTTTTTATTAATATCCAATGCTACTTTCAAATCCTTATAAACCTGCGTTCCGAAAGGGCCATATTTATCAAACTCAGTTTGAGAAAAACCAATAAAAGAACAAAAAAGAAATATGAAACTTAATTTAAACATAATCTAATATACTAATTATTTGAAATGAGTAAAAATAAATTATTGTTTAAATCCCATTTTATTCAACACTTCTAATTTATAGTGCATATCCAACGAATAATTTAATGTAGAATATTCTTGTAAAAAAGAATATATATGCTTTGCTTTTTGAAAACAATTATATGTTTCGTTTTCGTTTAAAGAATCAATTCTAGAATAATAATCTGCTTTTTCAAATAACAAATCTCCTAACATTTTAAGTTGCTCGTCTGTCAGTTTTTTTTCTTGTGTTAAAAATTTAATAAGTCTATCATCAGATAACTCCTCAATATATTCGATTTCTGTTTGAGTATATTTTAATGCTGTAGAATTAATCAAATTATTCAGTTCTTCGTAATTCTCATTTTGCTTCAAGCCAAACAAAACACCCATTACTTTTGCAAATTCCTCAAATTGCTTTACTAAATAATCGCGTTTATGCATTGTTTTTTAACTTACCAAAAATTGCTATCACTTGTGGAATTAATGCTTGTTTCTCGTCATTTATAATAACAAAATCAGCTAACGGTATTTTTTGTTCGTCCGACCATTGAGTTACTATTTTTTTTTCAACTTCTGCTTTTGAAATAGCATTACGGTTAATAATACGAGCTACTTTAAGTTCTATAGGTGATACAACTATAATAGTAGCATCACATTGCTTATATATATTTTCCTCAAACAGCAACGCCGTTTCTTTAATAATAAGGGTCTCACTTGGGAAGTGTTTAATAAATAAATCGAAGTCTTTTTTTACAGCTGGATGAATAATAGCATTGAGTTTTTTTAATTTATCCGTGTCTGAAAAAACGACTTGTGAAATAAATACTTTATTTAAATCTCCATTAATAGTATAAGCCTCTTGCCCTAACAATGAAACAACCTGCTGTTTAACATCGCTATTAAAATATAAATCCTTTGCTCTGTTGTCTGAATTATAAATCACACAACCTAACGTTTTAAATAAATAAGAAACTATGGTTTTTCCACTACCAATACCGCCTGTAAGCCCTATTATCATTTCTTGTATATTAAATAAGAAATATGAGATGGTTCAATTTTAAGTACCTTAACTTCTGAAGGAATGCGTATAACTTCAACAGGTAATGTTTTTTGTTTTAATTTAATTTGATTGAAGTTAACAACGGCCTTAAACGAATTAACATCAATATTATCATATTCTTTCATGGCAACTAAATAACTTATCGTCACATAATCAGGCATTAATTTAATAGTTTCATTTGTTGATTTATTTTGCATTTGAATAGGAATTTTAAGAGATGTTTCTGTTAAACGATCCACTTCAAAACTCACTTGAACTTCTTTAGTTGTATAATTAATATTAGAAGCTGTCTTTTTTAATGCGACTTGTGAAGAATAATTTTGATGTATGTCTTTTAGATTCATCAACTGCGTATAAATGGTGTCCAACTTTAATAAAGCAAGACTATCACCCGTTACATTGATGTATGCAGGTACTACTGTCGGTTTAGAAACAATAGAATATCCTGCGGTACAATTTGTTACTAAATTTGGTTTAACTGGAACCAGTTTTGAATTCCCTTTGTTTAAGAAAAAAAACAACGTATCAGGTCTTATTTTTATAATATCAACGTTGAAATTAATGGCTGATTTCAAATCAAAATTACCATTGCTTATAGAATACGCTTGTGATTTGGCATTCGTTTTAAGTGAATTAAAATCGATAGTTAATTGGTTTAAATTGCTTTTTAAAGAAATCAATAAAAGCTTTAATCCACTTGCCTTAATATCTATTTGCAGTTTATCAGGTAAATCGCCAACAATCAATTTATTGGAAGGAAGGTTCAAAAATTGAACTGGAACACTTAACGAATACTTGTAATTAATATTTAATGCGTGCACCACCCAAAGGATTGATGCAACGCATAAACATATCATAAAGGTGGCTACTTTTTTACTAAATAGCCTACGCCGCATGCTTGTAATGGCATTTGACGAACTCATTGTATTAAGCTTGATTTAATGTTGAAGTAGCGTCTTGAGAAATAGCATTTTTAGATACTTTCAATTTACCACCATCTTCAATTGTAATCACAATTGTTCCATCTTCATTCATCTTGAAAATAACTCCATAAATACCACCGATTGTTAACACTTTATCTCCTATTTTTAAAGCTTCAATATATTTTTTTTGATCTTTTGCCTTTTTCATTTGAGGACGAATCATGAAAAAATAAAATACGACTACGATTAAAACTAAAGGTACTATTTGACCCATTGCACCACCTGCACCTTGAGCGCCACCGCTCATTAAAATAAATAAATTGTTCATTTTTGTTTTGTTGTTTATTATTGATTATTTGTTTTTAAAATTAAATATCTATTTAGTGCGCCGTAGGTAAACCACTGGGGTTTGCACTAACTGGCACTATGATATTAGCTTTGATATATATTATTTTTGTACTTGGCTCACAATTCGTTACTAAGGTCACAGATTTTTCTACTGTTCCAGATTTTCCTTCACTTGCAAATACAACATTAACCGTTGCTTCATCTCCTGGTAATATTGGTTTTTTAGGATATTCCGGAATAGTACATCCGCAGCTACCTGCAGCTGAAGCAATAATTAAATTAGACCCTCCAGTATTTTTAAATTTAAAACCATACGCAACTTTTTCTCCTTGAGTAATTCTACCAAAATCATGCGTTTCTTCATCAAATTTAATATCAGGTAATGAACCACTATTACTACCATCTGCTGTTTTAGTATTAGTAATGTCGCTAGTAGATATTTCAGTAGATGTGTTTTGCTTACAAGATAAACAGAACAATAAACTTGACATAATGATTAAAATGAAAGCCTTCATGGTTATTTTTATTAAAGTGTGAATTTACTGTTTTATTTAGAAACTTTTTAATAAAAAAGCAAAAACGACCTTAAAAACAAGGCCTCAAATGCTAAAGCTTAATTCCAATTATACACACATCATCAACTTGTTCCAAATCTCCTTTCCATGTGTCAAATATAATTTGAAGATGGTGTTTTTGTTCTGAAATTGATAAATGAGCATGTTCTATTAAGGTATCTTTCAACTGCTTGTATTTGAACTTTTTCCCTTTTGGACCACCAAATTGATCTGCAAAACCATCCGTGTATATTAATAAAACATCATTTGGTTCAGCATCTACCTCAAACAAAGTAAAACTTTCCTTTTTCATTCCTATACCTATAGGCATTTTATCTGCTGGTAAATCAATCATATTTCCGTTGCGCAAAATCATAGGTGAATTATATGCTGCGGAATACGTCATTTTTTTTGTCTTCAAATCTAAGCATAACAATAGGCCGTCCATTCCATCTTGCGCACCATTTTTAGAAATTGTTCTTTCAAGTCTATCTCTAACATAATTTAATATTTTATTAGGTTCAATAATGTGTTTTGCATTGATAGCTTCATTTAAAAAAGACGTATTTAATAAACTCATAAATGCGCCAGGAACTCCATGTCCCGTACTGTCGCATACGGCCAGATAAAAATGAGTGTCCGTTTTGGTAGCCCAATAAAAATCACCGCTAACAATATCCTTCGGATTAAATATAATAAAATAATCATTCAAATATTTTTGCAAAAAGGAAGGTTGAGCTAAAACAGAATCCTGAATTCGTTTTGCATAATTAATACTATCAAGCATTTCTTTTTGTCGTGATTCTATAATGTCTTTTTGCATCACAACTTCCGCTGTTCTTTCTTTAACGGTGTCTTCAAGCCCATGAAATAACTTACTAATGGAAGTTTGCATTTTTCTAAATCCATCAGCTAATACCCCTATTTCGTCTTCAGAATTTATATTGATTATTACATCAAAATTACCATTAGCTAATTCAGCACTGTCATTCGTAAGTTCCTTTAAAGGTTTTGTTATTTTTTGAGATACCGAATGAGAAACTAAAAACACAATCACTAACAATGCTAAAAAACCAATGATGATATTATTTCTTAATTTAACAATATCAGCAAAAGCCTCTTCTTCGTCAAGTTCACTCATAATAACCCAATGCATTCCCAAAATAGGTAATGGCTTATAGGCTGATAATACTGAAACATCGCGATAATCCTTAAATATTTTAACATCTGTGATGCCTTTTAAAGCTTCCTCAGTCCCAACTGTTTTTACTGTTTGAAGTCCAATCGTATTATCATAATTTTTAATCAATTGTATTGTTTTGGGATCTGTTCCAATGTCATTAAGCATTTTAAAATAATTGGCACTATCTTCTATAATAAAACGGGATTGATTTCTCAATGTAAAATCTTCACCAACAATATAGGTTTCGCCAGTTTTACCTAAACCAACATTTTCCCATTGGTGATTATTAGTCATGATATTATTAATATTTTCAATAGGCATTTGAAAAGCCAATACTCCAATTACTTTAGTATCATCAAAAATGGGACAAGCAATAAAAGATGCTGGAGCATTTAGGGATGGAATATAAGAAGTAAAATCAACAGCCGCTGCCTCACCTCTTTTCTTAATTTGTATGGCTGAGTTAAAGCATTTAGCAAAATTACTTCCTGCAAATGGTCCATTTTTAAGATTGGTAGCAAAATCTAATTCTTTGTAAACAGAGTAAACCACATTACCTGTTTTGTTGTCTACTAAAAAAACATCGTAAAATCCAAAACGTTCTGCAAATTTTCTAATAATATGATGGTACTTATTATGAGTAGAATTATACGTGCAAGGATAACTAATAGAGTCTAGTTTTTCTTTATCATCAAATTTATTCGGATTTGAAGCCATATATAAATCTTGTAAAATAATAGCATTACTTTGATTAGATACAATTTCTTCTTTTTTAATTTTTATAACTAAATTTTTGTTCAATCTTGGCATTAAAGCCGTATCTAAATAGTGCTCTATATGTTGTTTGGATTTATTGACTGTAACAGATGTAGTACTTAATTCTTCCTCAACTGAATTAAAACCTTTTTTAAACTCTTCCATTGCCTGAATAATGGCAGGATTTTCAGAAAAAGAAAGCAACTGATCTTCTATCTGGTTAAAATAACTGGTTATTTGTACAGCTTTCATTTCTCGTACAGCAGTTAATCTACTAGATGCTTCTTTTTTAAATGAAGTTTTTGCTCTATAAAAACTAATAACCCCTACCACTAACATTGAGATAAATGCTATTAAAAAAAATGTGGTCGTCAGCTTAGTTTCTATTTTCATTTGTTAGATTATAATTCTATGTGAATATATTAATTATACTGTGATTTGTAAAACAAACACTAATTTATTATGTTATTATCGCTATTGATTCTTTATTAAGGCATTATTAAACGTTAATGTTGTATTTAAAAAACACATAATATTAGCTTTCTTTAAAAGAATTTATTTTTTATAAAATCTTACATAAGTATGTTTAATCTAACTGGATCTGATATTAGATAAAAAAAGATATCAATAGTATGAGTGATCAAATAACTACTAATTTATTATAATTACGTCCTGTTACTTACTTGATGAAAGAACAAATAAAAGAAAGTGAAGGGTTACAATATGGCTTTATTGCTCAAGAAGTAAAAGTATTATTCCCAAGTATTGTTACGGAAAGTAGCGATCCAAATGGCACAAT
>JANXRU010000191.1 GCA_025356715.1 Bacteroidota bacterium | reverse complement strand
AATTAAAGGCAAGTATTTGCAGAATTATTTAAATGAATTTGTGTATAAATTAAATCGCAGATACTTTAAAGATGCGATGTTTGATAGATTAACAATCGCTTCAGTTTTTAATTATGGGTAAGATTGCGGACAATCAATTAATTTTTTGAAAGCAGAACAAAAAACTTAAATATTTAACTAACCAAAATTATCTTTTATGAATTTTATGTATATTTAACATTATATTTATTTTAAATTTAAAATATGAAATACCTATGTTTGCCAAAACACAAATGATTAAACTGGGTAAACCATATGACAATAAAAAAACAATAATTTAAACATATGAAGGCAGTTTTATTAGGGGTTATATTATTTTTTACGTTTGGTGCGTTTTCTCAATGGAATTCAAACTCAGCAATCAACACCCCTGTTTGCATAGCATCAAAATCACAAAATAACGCTCATTCTGTTTCAGATACAAAACGAGGGATAATTATTGCGTGGGATGATAACAGAAATTCTATTACAAATTCAACAGATATATACGCTCAGCGCATGAAAAGTAATGGTTTTGAAAAATGGGCAACTAACGGTATTGCTATTTGCACTAATACACTAATACAAAAATCTGTTGCTATTACGGGCGCCGGAATTGATGGAAGTGCCATTATTACATGGGAAGATAATAGAAATGGGAACTGGGATATATATGCTCAAAAGATTGATTCTTCAGGTAATGTTTTGTGGACAACAGATGGCGTTGTTGTGTGTAACAAAACAACTTCACAAAAAGCCCCTAAAATAGTTTCTGATAACTCAGGTGGAGCAATTATCGTTTGGGAAGATTCTGTTAATTTTTATTGGGACATAACCGCTCAACGTATTAGTTCAACTGGCACTCCTGTGTGGACAATTAATGGGTTAGCTGTTTGCGCGGCGCCAAACACACAAAACAATCCAAGAATAGATGTTGACAATTTGGGAGGAGCTATTTTTACTTGGCAAGATAAACGTAATAATATTGATTATGATATTTATGCGCAGCGTTTTAATTCAAATGGCACCGCGCTTTGGACAACAAACGGCGTAGTCGTTTGTAATGCAGTTAACGTTCAAAACAATCCTCGTATAGAGCCAGATGGGGCCAATGGCGCTTTAATTTCTTGGGTTGACAAACGCAATGCAATTGATTATGATTTATTTGCTCAAAGAATTACAGCTGCCGGAAATGCCCAATGGGCAGCTAATGGCATTGCAGTTTGCACTGCAACTTCAAATCAAACAGCGCAAGACATGAAGTGTTTAGGAACTAATCTCGTTATTATAACATGGAAAGATTTCAGAAATTCGAAATTCGAAATTTACGCACAACAATTAGATTTATCAGGCACTGCCCAATTAGTATCAAACGGCATTCTATTGTCTAGCTCTAGTAGCATCAAATCAATTAACCCTAATAGTATTACTGACGGACAAGGTGGTAGTATTATTGCTTGGCAAGACTCTACCGCTCTTGGATTTGATATATATAGCCAAAGATTAAATTCTACTGGCACTTTACAATGGACAATAGGTGGCGTTGCTATTTCTAATGCTACAGATGACCAAGTAAACATAACCCAAGTATCTGATGCAAACGGCGGTGCTATTTACGCTTGGGAAGATAGAAGGAATGGATCCGATTACGAAATTTATGCGCACCATATTTATGGTTTAGGCAATACAAATTCAATTCATCAGCTAGAAGGGAATGGATTAAGCGCCACTTGTTTTCCAAATCCAATTAACAATAACTCAACCATAGAGTTAAAGAATAACAATTTACCTTGGAATATTACTATTTTTGATATTTATGGAAATGAAATTGATACTAAAACAATTTTAGGAAATGAAAAGTTTAAATTAGAAATGAATGATTTTTCGGCTGGCCTTTATTTTTACTCGATACAATTATCAGACAAATCTGCTTCTACAAAAGGAAGTTTTATATCCATTAAGTAATGACCAACAAAGTTTTCATATTCACCGTGTTTATTATTGTCTTTACAATAACTAATTCTTGTAAATCAACTCCAGGGCAAGGTGGCAATGCGCAAATAAAAGGCACTTACTGGGTAAGAAATCATGATCCGTTTTTTACTTATGTAACTGGACGCTATCCAGCAGTAAACAGAACAGTTTATTTGTTTTTTGGCGATGACACATCTCCTGGAATGTCCGTAAACACAAATGCAAATGGAGAGTTTGCATTTACCTATTTACGCACAGGAAAATATAAAGTAGTTATCTATAACCAACGATTGTCAACTGGAAATTTATCAAGCCAATACCCAACAGAAACTTATGCATTTTTAAACAGTAAAAGTGAAATAAAAGACCTAGGCTTAGATACAATTAATCAATAACCAAATGAAGCTCTTAATAAATCTCACATTCTTTCTGTTTTTTAGTACGCTCTCTTTTTCTCAAAGTAAAAAAGAAGTAAAAGCCCATAAAATAAAAGGCTCTATGACAACTACCATTGAAAATGGGAAAACTATTAATGAGGGGAAAACACTGTTTGACAGTAAAGGAAATGAGATAGAAAAAACGGATTATACGAAAGAAGGTGTGTTAAAATCCGTTCATAAAATAAAATACAATAGTGATGGAGATGAGATAGAAGATGAACAATACGACGCTTCAAATAAACTAGTTGAAAAGAAATACACAAAATATAATTTGTTGGGCGAAAAAATCGAAGAGGCGTTTTACGATGGCAATAACACTCTTACCAAAAAACACACTTACACCTATGATGGTAAAGGGCTGAAAACTGAGCGAAAAACACTTGATCCTGATGGAAAAGTAATTTCTGTTAAGAAGCATGTTTACATTACTAAATAACTTCTTTCTAAAGGTAATTATTGAAATCTTCTTTCAAAAAAGCATTTTAACTCCCTTTTTTAACTAAAATATTGGGCTAAAACGTTGATTTTTTAGCCAAAAACACGTATTATTGCACCCCCTTATAAATTTAAGACTTAAAATTATGAATATATCTAAAAAAGACGTTAACGCACAAATTGCAGAATTAAGTATCACTTTAGCTCCAGCCGATTACGCTGCGAAAGTAGAGAATGCCATAAAAAAAGTACAACAAAAAGCAGCTATGCCAGGTTTTCGTCCAGGAAAAGTACCAGTTGGGTTGATTAAAAAACAACACGGCAAATCTATCTTGGTAGACGAAATTAATAAAATATTGAACGAAATATTATACAATTATATTAACGACAATAAGATTGAAATCCTTGGTAATCCGATGCCAAAAACGGATAATACTATTGATTTTGAACACCAAACAGAATGGACATTTAATTACGAATTAGGCTTAACACCAAACTTCGATGTTAAATTAGACAACTCTCAATCTTTTGTATATAACACTGTGAAAATTGATGAAGAGTTAGTTGAAAAATATTTGAAGGACGTAAAACGTAATTACGGTAAGCCTTCAAACCCTGATGTGGCCACTGAAAAAGACGTATTATATATTGACATCGTTGAATTAGATTCAGAAAACAATATCGTTGCTGGTGGTGTTTTCAAATCAACTAGTATAGGCATCGATCGTTTGAAAAACGAAACAGCTAAAGCAAAATTAATAGGTGCAACTAAAGAAAGCAAAATCATAATCTCAGCTAATGAATTATATGATTCGGCAGTTGATAAATCTATCTCTTTAGGAATTGATAAAGAAGTTGCAGAAAATTTTTCAGCAAATTTACAATTAACCGTGCGTAATATTGCTCGCATGGAAGATGCTGAACTTAACCAAGAATTATTTGATAAATTATACGGCGCTGGAACTGTTAATTCTGAAGCAGAATTTAAAGATAAAATCAAATCAGAATTAGCCATCATGTTTACACAAGATACAGATCGTAAATTTATTGAAGGTGTTGAAAAAACGATGGTTGAAAAATTAAACATTCAATTGCCAGATGATTTCTTAAAACGTTGGTTAATGGCTGTTAATGACAAGCCTTTAACTAAAGAGCAACTAGAAGCAGAATATCCATCTTATGCAAATACAATGAAATGGAAATTAATTGAAAATAAAATTATTAAAGCTAACGAAATAGTTGTTTCTAATGACGAAGCAATTGCAGAAGCTTCTGGCTACATCCGTTCTCAATACGCTCGTTACGGACAAACACCAGATGAATCGGAGGTGGCAAAAATTGCAGACTCAATTTTAGCAAAAAAAGAAGAGGCTCAGAAAATATACGAAGGTATTTATAGTAAAAAAGTATTAGATGTTTTAAAAACTAATTGTAAATTAGAAACTAAAGAAGTTAGTTATAATGAGTTTTTTGGCATTACCGCTTAATCATTAGCTTAATGTTAAGTTAAAACAGTATTACTAATTTATTAAAAAATAATGCCTGAAGTATACATAACTCGAGCTGCTAAATTTTTACCAAATGCCCCTGTTTCCAATGAGGAAATGGAAGAGTATTTAGGTATGATAAACGGCGTTCCATCTAAAGGAAAAGGGCTAACGCTTCGTAACAATGGTATTAGAACTCGCTATTATGCTATTGATAAACTAGGTAATTCAACTCATTCGAATGCAAAAATGACAGCTTTAGCCATTGAGCAATTAATGGATAAAGATTTTACTCAAAATGATATTGAGTTACTAGCGTGTGGCACTACATCCCCCGATAATTTATTGCCATCACATGCGGTCATGGTTCATGGAGAATTAAATTGCGGTCCTGTAGAATTAGTATCCACTGCTGGTGCATGTTGCTCTAGTATGCAATCTTTAAAATTTGCTTATAATTCTATCTTAGCTGGAAGTACTACTAATGCGATAGTTACAGGATCCGAAAAACTATCTTCACTAATGCGGGCTGAGCATTTCGAAAAAGAAACTGAACGTTTAGCAGAAATGGATAAAAATCCTATCATCTCTTTTGAAAAAGATTTTTTACGTTGGATGTTATCTGATGGGGCAGGAGCTCTATTAATAGAAAACAAACCAAGAGCAAATAGTATCTCATTGAAAATTGAATGGTTAGATATTAAATCATATGCTAATCAATTTGAAACTTGTATGTACTCAGGTGCTGATAAAAACGAAAATGGTTTGACTACTGGCTGGAAAGAATACTCTTCAGAGGAATGGCTTACTAAATCTGTGTTTGCATTTAAACAAGATGTGAAATTATTAGGCAAAGAAATTGTTCCAACTGGCACTAAATACTTGAAAGAAATTTTAGATAAAAAAGGCTTTGATATAACAACCATTGATTATTTCTTGCCACATTTATCTTCTGAATTTTTTAGAACGAAGATCGCAGAAGAAATTTTGAAGTATGACATTCATATTCCTCAAGAAAAATGGTTTACTAATTTATCTTCTATAGGCAATATTGGTTCAGGTTCTATTATTATGATGGTGGAAGAATTAATGAACTCGGGCAAATTAAAATCAGGACAAAAACTATTATTAATGGTACCTGAAAGTGCTCGTTTTACATATGCTTATTGCTTACTAACTGTTTGCTAATAGCCTCTTAATAAAATGAAAAAAGAAGATTTACCTCAAGACCATTCAGCCTTAGAAGGTGTTACGCGCGATTTATGTTATGTTAAAGATGCAAATGGAAAATACACTACTGATTTAAGTAAAGGATGGGATGTAAAAAAACAAGCACTTGATAATGCTTGGGAAGACATTAATGAACGTGTATTAGAGGCTGCGGCACTAGTTAAATCAGGAGAGCAAAGTCCTATCTATTATTTTATGGGAAAAAAATTAATGGATTTAATCATATTATCAGGTTATACTGGCTTCTGGAAATTCAATATTAAAAGACATTTCAAGCCAGCGGTGTTTTCAAAACTAAGTGACGCTATATTGTCTAAGTACGCTCAAGCTTTTGAAATATCCTTAGAAGAATTAAAATCTTTTAAAGGCTAACCCTCTACTTGAGTTTCCATCTCTTTAAAAGGATTACGGGGCACCCACTCACTTGGCTGTAAAAACTGCATAAATGGTTTTAATATTAATTTAGACACCGTATTTTGTGGTTTGATATAGCAAATCAATTCATGTGCTCTAGCCCCCACGGTGGATTTAATTTCAGAAGCTGTTCTTCCCAAATTAATACTTTGCTTTTGTAAAGCAATTGCCTCCTCTATATAACTATATAAGATAGTTTGATAAAGCTCAAACTCTTTATTTTGAGTGTAATCTAAACCTATGTAATGAGCTTCTAATTCTGTTGGCAAATAAAACCCTGAAGCGAATGATACCAACTGCTCTCCGTTAAACCATGCGTCAATATAAAAATTAGCAGAATAATGAGTTGCCACTTGCGCAAAATAATTTTTTTCTAAATGCGCAAGTTTAAATTTAGCTTGATCAAATACTTGCATATACAATACATACAACACATCATTATATTTAATTATGTCATCTTTAGATAACCGTTTTTTAGCTAATGGTGCGCTTGCTTGTAAAATATGTTTTGCTCTATTGCGGTATTTTTTAGAAAAATAGGCTAAATAATCTGTTAACGATTTTAATTCTTTTGGAAGATCAATAATCATATTAGGCTCTACATTGAAATGAATAAATTTAGTGCAATACCAACAATCTTTATCGCCAAAACCTTCTGCGTAAAAGTCTTTCACTAAAATGGCTGAAATTTTTCCTCTCAATTTTTCGGCACGCGCCACACAATTAATAATACTTTCTAAAATTTTGAATGTAGTTTTTTTGCTATTAACATCTAAATAAAAACCGTGCTCGCCACTAATAAAATTATTGCCACAAGTCACTAAACGCATAATCGTTTCATCCTCATTCTGTTCAATATATTTTTGAAAAACAGAAGCGCGTTTACTTTTTAATTCTATAATTTGCTTTGCTATAATTTCCCCAAATAAAGAAGCTGAAAAATCATTGATTTGAAAATAAACAACACCAACTGGCTTTTTACGATTATAAACAACGACATATCTAAACCTGAAATTATCAGATTTTTGATGATCAATGAGGCTTAAATAATCGTACGACAAAAATAAATTATTCTTGTCTGTAGCCTGATCCCATTCGTCCTTCGGAACATTTTTTATCTCTTCAAAACAAGAAAACGTATAATTGCTAAAAACCTTTCGATGGGGCTTTAATTTGTTTTTTTGTATGAATTTATCACAGAGAGCAAACATAGTTTATCGGATAATGTCTTTAATAATTTTAAGATGATGATTGGTATGAATGCCTAGAAATTTTTTAGTTGGCTTTAAATTCATATCTCCAAAATAAGGATGTTTAAAATAATTATTAGGGTGTAAATTTTCTATTTTGTTTATCATGAATCTTGTTTTCTCAACATGATGCTTTAGAGTATCACTCGTTATATTTCCTTCTGGCAGAACTATTTTCGGAGCTTTCCCTTTTCCTCTGGGGAATTTATTGAAACTTAAAACCAATGTTCCTATTAGATTGAAGCGCCATTTATAGGTATTTGGGTCAGATTTCTCAACGGCACCAATTATTTGAGTTAGCACTTTTAAACTATGCTCAATATGCCATCCTACTGAAGCTTTAGAAACAGCAGTGTTTGTTTTATCTAAAAACAAAATATGTTGTTCTAATTCATTAATCAGGTTATTTAATTGTTCCATGGCGATTTGAGTATAGTTTAAATTGTAATGAGTGGAAAAATATCATCAAATAAAACAGTAACACTATTGTCTATAGAAAGTTCAGTGGTATTTAAACTATACAGGGCTGAGGTTGGATTTTCAAAAGGGTTTGAAATTCCTGTAAAATTAGGGAGTTCTCCAGTTCTTGCTTTAGCATAATGCCCTTTCACATCTCGTTTTTCACACACATCTAAGGGAGTCGAAATATGATATAGTATAAAATGCTCTGGACCAATGATGCTTTCTGCTAATGTTCTTAGTTCATTGGTAGGTGTAATTAAACTACAAATAACAACCACACCACAACTTGCCAATTGCTTTGCTAATTCGGCCGTTCGTCGTATGTTTTCATATCTCCCCTCATCTGTAAAGCCTAAATCTTTGTTTAAGCCCAGGCGTAACACATCACCATCCAACACTTTCGTTAAAATACCTTCTTCAAACAATTTCTTTTCAAGATGATATGCTAATGTTGTTTTGCCGCTTCCTGATAAGCCCGTCATCCAAAGCACCATTCCTTTATGAGACAACCTATTTTCCTTATCAGCAACAGATACTAAGGAACTTTGATTAGAGATTATATTGCTTGAACTATTCATTTTTTCAGGAATTTATTTTCTCAGCCAAACAAAAAAACGTTTATTAATAAATGGAATATAGAAAAACGCCATTAGTGGCACTAATATTAAACTCATTACTAAGGTTTTCAATGGTCCAGGAAAATTTGTCATCATCGGCAAAATGATAGTCGATAAAAGGGTTATTAAAGGATAAATAAAGCACCAAATTAAAAGTGCCATCTTCCATTTTTTAGGATGAGTAGGTTGCTCCATATAACGTAGAAATTATAATTTTTATTAAGCCTAAATGTAACGCTATTTTGTTTCTGATAAGTCTAAAAAATACAATAAAATACCTTATTTTTGATTGAATTAACGTTTATTGTAAGAAAACAAATATGTCGTACGATTTTAGAAACAGCCCAGTAATTGATCAAGTTGGGATAGAAGAACGCGTTGCTCGTTTTAATACCAGAAGTATTAAAAAAGGAACAAAAGTGCAGGGTTTAAAACTTGCACTAAACATGATAGACTTAACGACCCTTGAAGGAAAAGACACTGAAGGGAAAGTAGCACAAATGTGCTATAAGGCTATGCATCCGCATATTTCTATGCCTGATTTGCCACCTACTGCAGCTGTTTGTGTATACCCTACCATGGTAAAAACTGCTAAAGACGCCTTAAAAGGAAGTAAAGTTAAAGTTGCCTCTGTATCAACGGCTTTTCCCAGCGGAAACTCAACCCTTCAAATAAAATTATTAGATACCAAATTAGCCTTAGAGAATGGCGCTGACGAAATTGATATGGTAATAAGCCGTGGCGAATTTTTGAAAGGAAATTACAATTTTGTATTTGACGAAATAGCTACTATTAAAGACTTAACCCATAAATACAAAGCACGTCTAAAAGTTATTTTTGAAACTGGCGAAATTTCAACTCTTGATAATGTTCGTCGTGCGAGCGATATTGCCATTTATGCGGGAGCTGATTTCA
>JANXRU010000315.1 GCA_025356715.1 Bacteroidota bacterium | reverse complement strand
GATTTTATCACAACTAAATTTCATGAAATAATATATTCTGGAACACCAATTATTTTAATTTCAAACGCTGGAAAACTTTCAGATTTTATTACAAGTAATAATTTAGGTATATGTTTTACTTTGGAAAATGTAAGAAAAGATTTTAATAAACTATTTGAATTAAAATTATCGTCCTTTAAATTTAATCAATTCCCTATTGAGAATTATTCTTATGAAAATATTACATCGAATTTCACTTCATATTTTAAATGAAAAAAAACATATTCATCGTGATAGACACTCGCTTAAACTTTATTAAATTTACTCAATCCTAATTCGTAACTAGTAGAAATTACGTTCAAGTTAGATGCACTAATTAGTATTCAATAGAAATCTGATTTATTTTAAAATGGTAAAGAAAAAATATACTATTCAAACAGATTTTAGGAAAATAAATGAAATTTGATTTTAGTCATATTTAAATTGCAACATTAGTTTACTTTTGAATAAAAACATAAAATGAAAAATAATCAATACATCAAACAAATTATTACTCTTAATGAAACTATTCCTGATCGAAGGGAATTTCACAAAGAGGCTGGTAAATTGTTAATTAAAATGGGACAAGACAAGCAATTTTTACTTGATGTTATGAAAAAAAATCTTTTGGATAAAAAGTATCTCAATAGATCTTGGACTATGTATGAAATCCCATTTTTATACGTTTATGAAACAGATGATTTTCATATAAAATTTCATTTATTTGTTCCCTTACAGTCTTATGCCCCCCACGTTTCTGCCTCAGCTATTCATCATCATAATAATTACTTATTGTCGACATATGCCGCTTTTGGTTCAGGCTACGAAACTATATTATTTGAAAAAAATATAAAGATTGATCCAATCACAAAATTAGCAAAACTTAAAATTAGAGAGCGTTTTACTCAAGCTGAAAGACCTTTACATATAGTTGACGCTTGGGAACCACATGTTGTCATTAATCCAACATCATTATCTGCCACGTTAGTATTATGGAGTCCTGATAAAAAACGTGTTACAGATTCTTTGAGAAGTAACCCATTTTTGAAAGCTTTAAAAATGCCCTTACGTAAATTGATTTATATTTTAGGTATGGACAAAAAAGTGGGAATATCGGCAAAGGAAACGTATCAGTTTTACGTTGAGAATAATAAATTTAAAGCTGTACTGGAGGATGATTTTTTTGCACCAACAAGAGCCCAAGGTGGATCAGTAGTTGATGATTATTCTATTCAAACAGTTTTTGCGTTTCTGCAGAGAATGGGTTTAAATAGTCCTGATTTTTTCAAAGAATTAAAAAAGTCGCCTGATGTGCCTGTTTATTTTCATAAATGGATTGATATGTTAGTTGATAATATTCCAATTCCTGATACGTTTGCAAAAGAAACCATTAATATTCCAGGCGGTAAAATGATGCTTGAAGATATCATTCAAGCTAATAAATCTGTAAACAACATATAAGTTTATGACTAAAAAAATCCTTATCGTTGTTGGTACTCGACCAAATTTTATAAAGGTTACTCAATTTAAAAAAAATTGTAATGCATATCAACATTTGGAATGTAAAATTGTGCATACAGGGCAACACTACGATGCTAAAATGGCTGATGTGTTTTTTGATCAATTTGAATTAAGGCCTGATTTTTTCTTAAATATATCTAATACATCAGCCAATACACAAATGGCAGAAATAATGATTGGTTTAGAAAAAGTATGTAAAGAATATTTACCTGATTTGATGATAGTGGTTGGAGATGTGAATTCAACATTTGCTGCTGCTTTAACAGCTAATAAAATGGGTATTAAAATAGCTCATTTGGAGAGTGGCTTAAGGAGTTTGGATAGAACGATGCCTGAGGAAATTAATAGATTATTAACCGATGAGATATCCGACTACTTTTTTGTTACAGAACAGAGTGGATATGACAACTTACTTAAAGAAGGGAAAACTGAAAGTCAAATTTATTTTGTGGGAAATACAATGATTGATACAATGGTTGCATTTGAATCAGAAATTGGTAAAAACAAAATTTTAGAAGAGTTAGATTTGCAACAAAATCAGTTTGTATTGATGACGATACACAGGCCAGCAACAGTTGATAATAATGATGAATTAAAAAAATTATTAAGTTTAATTGAGGTTGTTTCGTCTAAATATAAAATTGTTTTTCCTATTCATCCTCGCACAATAAGTAATTTAAAAAAGTTTAATTTGTATGAGCGATTTTTATCCAACACAAATTTAGTAATATCAGAACCCTTAGATTATTTTTCTTTTCAAAAATTAATTAAAGATTGTTTTTTTATTCTAACAGATAGTGGCGGTATTCAAGAAGAAAGTACCTTTCGATTAAAACCTTGTATTACTCTTAGACCTAATACCGAAAGACCATCAACAGTTGATATTGGCACAAATATTTTGCTCCCTTTTGATCTAGATTTGATTCAACAATCTATATTATCTATAGAAAATGGTACTTTCAAAAAAGGAAAAATACCAATGTTATGGGATGGGGCTTCAACTCAACGAATTATTGAAACTTTAAATAAAATTTTAAACTAGTGCTTTATATTACATTATTGGATCAATTTCATCCTGGAATATATTCTAGTCAGGTAATTGATGTTTGTGATTTCTTATCTAAAAAATATCATCTAAAAATTAGAGTAGTTGCTTTCTTATCTATACGAGAGTTAATTAATACTGATGCAAGGAGTAGGTTAAAAAAATTATCTCCAACGGCAATTGTATTGCCATCTTTTCCAGGGTTAAAAAATTTTCAATTAACTTCCTTTTTTTTGTTTTTTGTTTGTTTGTTTACTGGAGAAAGAAAAGCTATTTGTCGTAATGTGTTTTGTACAACGATGGCACTTAAAGTTAAATCATGGGGTATGTTGAAAAAAGTTGTGTTTGATGGAAGGAGTGCCATGAGTGCTGAAATTGAAGAATATGATGTTTTTCCGATTGAGTATTTAAGAAAAAATGTAAAAGAATTTGAAAGAAAAGCAGTCTTAAATTCTGATTTTAGAATGGCCGTTTCTCAAGAACTTATTAATTATTG
>JANXRU010000166.1 GCA_025356715.1 Bacteroidota bacterium | reverse complement strand
ATGGAAATTATGCGCGAGTGTGGTTTACATGTAGTGGATAGCCCTGCTTCTATTGGTATTACCATGGCGGCTGTTTTAAAAGGCGTTAACGCATAATCACTCACTATTAAATTTTTAAGCCCGACTTGTTCGGGCTTTTTTTTAAACTTATTTTCTTCAAGAATTATCCATCTTCAAGGATTGATAATCAATTATATTTTATCGAAAAAAATAGTTTATTAATCGTTAAAAATAATTTATTCGCTGGATTTTGTTTTTGTATTTATACTATATTCGCATCCAAAAATAGAAACAATATATTAACAAAACATAACATCAATGAAAAAACAATTAGTATTATTAGCGTTAAGTATAATTACCAGTAGCTCCTTTGCTCAAAACTTTCAATGGGCAAAAAGTTTTGGAAGTAATGGTTATGATGATGGAACTTCAATAACTCTTGATGCATCTGGAAACATTTATGCAATAGGTGTTTTTAGTAATACTGTTGATTTTGATCCGAGTATCAGCACTTCTACACTTACCTCAAATGGGTCTAATGATATTTATATAACAAAATTTGATGCGCTTGGAAATTTTATATGGGTTAGAAGTTTTGGAAGTACTGGCGCTGAATTTTCAACTAATGTAAAAACAGATGCTACTGGTAATGTTTATGTTGCGGGTAGTTTTCAAGGAACGGTGGATTTTGACCCCGGTGTTGGAACAGTTACCCTCACATCAGCTTCTACCAGTGGATTTATTGCAAAGTTTGCGACAAATGGAAATTTTGTTTTTGTAAAAGATATGAGCGTTTTAACCGTAGATGAGATTACATTAGATGGATCCGGAAATATTATAAGTACAGGCTTTTTTCAGGGTACTCCCGATTTTGATCCAAGTGCAAGTACTTATACTTTAACCACTGCAGCTTCAGAAGATGTTTATATATCTAAATTAGATGCATCTGGTAATTTTATTTGGGCAAAGACATTTGGAGGCAATGGGTCAGACAGAGCAACTTCAATTGGTGTGGATGCTTCAGGAAATATAATAATAGCAGGTTATTATATTTTAACGGCAGATTTTGATCCTTCTGCTTCTACATCAACTATTACAGCGGTGGGCAGTTACGATGCGTTTGTTTCTAAATTTGATGGGGCTGGCAATTTTATTTGGGCAAAATCAGTTGGCGGTGCTGGTTGGGATCAGATAAATGCAGTAAGTGCTGATGTATCTGGTAATGTTATTTCATCAGGTTATTTTAACAGCACAGTTGATTTTGACCCAGGTGTTGGAACGACTACTTTAGTTGCTACTGGCGGAAATAATATTTTTGTTTTAAAATTAGATGCATCGGGGGTTTATAGTTGGGCAAAAAGAATGGGGGGCAGCAGCAATAGTGAAGTAGATGCAATGGCAATTGACGCTTCGTCAAATATATATACTACAGGATTATATGCTGGCAATTGCGATTTTGATCCGAGCGCTACAACTTATTCGTTATCAAGTGCTGGTGCTTATGATCTTTTTGTTTCTAAATTAGATGGATCGGGCAATTTTGTATGGGCAAAAACAATTGGAGGCCCTGGTAATGATGATAGGGGCTTAGGTATAGTCGCCGATTTATCAGGTAATGTATACACTGTTGGACACTTTCAGTTAACGGCTGATTTTGACCCAAGTACCGCAGCTTACACCTTAACTTCTGCAGGAAATGCTGATGTTTTTATTTCAAAACTTACACCATGTCCTTCACCAGCAGGTGCTATAACAGGTAGTTTATCTATATGTCAGGGCGCAAATAATAATTTTAGTGTTGCAGCAGTATCTGGTGCTACTGGTTACAATTGGACAATTCCTTTTGGATCGTCAATTAGTACTGGAGTAAATACAAATAGCATAACACTACTTACGGGGGCTAACTCTGGATCTATTATTGTAACCCCAACTAATTCATGTGGCAATGGGGCGTCTAGTACTATAGCTGTTACAGTTTTATCAGCACCAATTATAACTACTTCAGTTGCTCCATCTTCAACTATTTGTGCTGGAAATAGTATTACTTTAACCGGAACTGGAGCATCTACATATACTTGGACAAACGGCAATTCTAATGGCGTTGCTTTTGTTCCTTCAGCATCAGCGATATATACCGTTACAGGAACAGGAGCAAATGGCTGTAATGCTTCAGTTACACTCTCTATTACCATAAATTCATTGCCTACAGTTATTGCCAATGCTACTAATTCAAATATATGCATAGGTGGTACAATTACTCTTAATGGTGGCGGAGCCAATACATATACTTGGACAAATGGTGTCACAAATGGAATTACTTTTTCACCAACAACCTCATTAACTTATACTGTTACCGGTACTAACACCTTAACTGGATGTAAAAACACTGCAACGAAACTAATTACCGTAAATAATTTACCAACAGTTACTGCAAATACTACTAACTCTGTTATTTGTATTGGAAATTCTGTTACACTAACTGGTAGTGGGGCTAATACATATACATGGACAAATGGTGTAACTGATGGAGTAGCAATTACACCAACTAATTCTGCTACATATATTGTAACAGGAACTGATTTAAATAATTGTTTAAATTCATCTTCCATTACAATTACTGTAAATCAATTACCTGTGTTAAACACAACTGCTACTAATAGTATAGTATGTAGCGGGCAACAGGTTACATTAGGTGCAAATGGCGCCGCAACATATACCTGGATTCCAGGAAATCAATCTGGATTTTTGGTTAATGTAACGCCTACTGTTACTACAATTTATACTGTAACAGGTACAGGTAGTAATAGTTGTAATAATATAATGACACAATCAATATCCGTAAACACATTACCTGCAATTACAGCCAGCACAACTAACACATTGTTATGCATAGGACAAACTGCAACGCTTAGTGCTACTGGAGCAAACTCTTATACTTGGAGTACGTCGGAAAATGGCGTAAGTATTGTTGTTAACCCTACATCTAATACTATATACACAATTAGTGGAACTGATAACAATGGGTGTAATGGCACAACCACTTTTACCCAAAATGTATCTTTATGTACTGGATTAGATGCTATTTCAGTAAATTCAAATTTATTAATTAATATTTACCCAAATCCAAACAATGGTGATTTTATTATTAAAACAGATACTGATATGAATTTAAATTTAATAAACAGTCTTGGACAAGTTATACAAGTTCTTTCATTAAACGAAAACAATAATCACCAATTATCAATTGAAGGTTTGTCATCAGGAATTTATTTTATGACTAGCAAAAACAATCATGGATCTTTTAATCATAAAGTTATAGTTACTAAATAAGCTCAACACTTATTACTACACATGAAAGAGGTTACTTCATAAATGGAGTAACCTCTTTTTAAAATAGGTTATACTACTTTTATCTTTTAAATTTGAGTCGAATTATTTCTTCATTTAAATGAAAATCAAAAATTACTTCATACTATGTCTTATATTGCTATCAGTCATTGATTCAGAAGCACAATCAGTCAAAGATTCCAGTTTTCGTATTATTTTGGCTGGCGTGCATATTAGTGGGCAGTTGCCACAAGGTAATTTAGCTGAACGTTTTGGTCCTAATTTTAGCGCCGGTGTAGATTTAATTTGGAAATCAAAACGCAATTTTTTATTCGGGGTTGAAGGAAGTTATTTTTGGAGCAAAAATGTACGTGAAGATGTAGTAGCTTCTATGAAAAATTCAGATGGATTTATTACTGATAATGAAGGCTATCCCGCAGATTTAAGATTAACAGAACGCGGTTGGAATTTTTACGCGAACGTTGGAAAGTTATTTCCTAAACTCGGACATAATCCTAACTCAGGGGTTTACTTTACTATAGGCGCGGGCTACATGCAACACAAAGTAAAATTATATGATGCTAATCAAAAAATTGCACAAGTAAAAGGCGATTTAGCGAAAGGCTACGATCGGTTGAGTGGCGGTTTTGGATTAACACAATTTGTTGGTTATCAATTTTTGAGTAACAACCGTTTAGCCAATTTCAATTTCGGATTTGAGTTTTATGAAGGCTTCACTCAAAGTTATCGTGGTTTTAATTATGATACTGGTTTGCAAGACACTCAAAAAAGAACAGATATTTTAACTGGATTTCGTTTTACTTGGATATTACCACTTTATAAGCGTGTCAAGGATTTTTACTATTACTAGTTTTTTCTATTACTATTCTCCTTTAAATTCAGGCTTCCGTTTTTCTAAAAATGCTTTTACACCTTCGCTGTAATCATAAGTGTTAGCTGCCGTAATTTGTGCCCTACCTTCGCCTTCTAATTGTTTTTCTAAATTATTAAATAAACTTTCGTTTAATAACCGTTTAGTTAATCCTAATCCTTTTGTGGGCATATCTGCCATGGTATTTGCAAAAGCCATCACCTCTTGCATAAATGTTTCGTTAGCAAATACTTTATAAATCATTCCCATTTGTTTTGCTTCATCAGCAGTGACTTTGTCGCCTGTCATCATTAATGCTGAGGCTTGCTGAAAACCAATTAAGCGTGGTAAAAAAAAGGTTCCGCCACTATCAGGTATTAAACCGATTTTACTAAACGCCTGAATAAAAGAAGCTGATTCCGTTGCTGTTACTATGTCACAAGCCAAAGCAATATTTGCGCCAGCGCCTGCCGCCACTCCATTAACTGCAGCAATAATTGGTTTTTCTATTTTTCGTAAACGTAAAATAATAGGATTGTAATGTTCTTCTACTATCCTTGAAATGCCAGGCCCCTGTGGATCGATGGCTTCTGCCAAATCTTGGCCTGCACAAAAGGCTTTGCCAACACCTATTAATACTATGGCCCTAACCTCTTTATTAACTTCGGCGGCATCAAGCGCTTCGTGAAATTGCAAGGCCATTTCGCGATTAAAACTATTAAATTTATCGGCTCTATTTAAAGTAATAACCATTACTTTATTGTGAAGTTCAGAAAGAATAAAAGACATATATTTTGTTTTAGTTTATTAAATACATTTGAAATAATCGAAAGGTTCCAAGCAATCGTTGCACTGGTATAGGGCTTTACAAGCTGTACTTCCAAATTGAGAAATTAATTTTGTGTTAGTGGATTTACATCTTGGACAAGCAATGCTTTTTATTTTTCCTGTTAACCAACTCTTGTCTTCTGTAGTTGTTTCTGGTGGCGCAATACCGTATTGTCGTAATTTTTCTTTTGCTTGTGGCGTAATCCAATCGGTTGTCCAAGGTGGGGAAAAAATAGTTTTAATGGTAATTGACTTAAACCCTTGCTCCGCTAATTTTTCCCGAACATCTGCTTCTATCTGTTGCATAGCAGGGCAACCGCTATAGGTTGGTGTTATTTTTAATTCAATGGTTGTATCGTTAACAATAATAATATCTCTAATGACACCCAATTCAATGATCGTTATCACTGGGATTTCAGGATCAGGGATTTCAGAAAGAAGAGAAAAAATATGTTCTTTAGTGTTTTTCATTTACAAAATGAAAATGGCGGCAATAATCATAATCACAATAATGATGAGGTATTGCCATATATCTACAAAGTAGGGTAATAGTTTTTTATATGTTTCTTTCAGGCTCATTGTCCAATAGTGATTTTGTAAACTCTTTTAGTCGGGTGATAACAATAAGATTTAATGTCATCAATGATAAACTTATCTCCCGCCTTAAAACTATTAATCATTGCTTGAGCTTCAGCGGGGAATTGAGATTGCATACAATGAATGATTTTTGGAGTACCTGCAACCTTAGCAGTAATTGAATAGGATATATTTAAACAACTTGATGCAATTTCTTTTATAAACGTTTGGATAGAAAGTGGAGAAGTAATTTTACTTAGTGAGATAGTCATCATCGTATCTCGAACAACAGCCATATTGGTTGTTTTAGCTAAAGCATTAGAACTTGTTTTGTTTTTAGTTTTTAGCGCTTCTTGTCCGCAAACGGTCAAAGTCAAACTAAGCAATAGAATGTTTAAAATTAGTGTTTTCATATTTGTTTATTTTACCATTTAGCATCTGGGTACATTCTAGGTAACGCTTGCATTTCGGCCAATATAAATGCTAAGTGCTCCGTGTGGATGCATTTACGGCTACCTGTTTGCATAAATACATTTTCGGGTTTTGTTAAAGTTGATTTTGCTAATAATTCTCCAATATGCTTTTCCCACTTTTCTTTTACAACATTCAAATCAACTGCAATACCTTCTTTTATCAATAATTCATCCACCTCATTCATTTCAAACAATTCACCAGTATATTGCCAAAGTTCATTCAACGCCGTTTGTGCCTTTTGATGACTTTCTTCAGTGCCGTCTCCAAAACGCTCAATCCATGAAGATGTGTGACGTAAATGATACGTTACTTCTCTGATAGATTTATGAGCAATACCTGCTAATGTTTCATCTTTGCTTTTTGCTAACTCTTGATAAAAATATAAATCAAAACAATCTACTAATACTTGACGTACAATCGTTTTAGCATAATCACCATTTGGTTGTTCAGTAATTTGCGCATTATAGTATTGTCTATCGTTTCTTAAAAAAGCTAAGTCATCAGCCGTTCTGCCTTTATTTTCAATACCCGCAGCGTATTCCAAAAAAGAAGTAGCGGTACCTGTAATATCTAAGGTAATGTTGGTTAAAGCTAAATCTTCTTCTAAAAAAGGTCCGTGTCCAGTCCATTCGCTTAAGCGTTGACCTAAAATTAAATTAGTGTCGCCTAAGCGTAAAGTATATTTAAAAAGTGAGTCTGTTAAAGTCATTTCATAATTAGTTTTTAAATTTCGGCTCTGTTATTAAAAACCAACAACTAAAAACTTTTTAATATTTACATGTGCCCTATTGCGTCTGGGATTTGATAAAACGTTGGATGACGGTATACTTTGTCGTTTGCTGATTCGAAAAATGGACCGATATCTTCCGGACTGCTTGCTGTAATCGCGTTTGAAGGAACTACCCAAAGAGACATGCCTTCGCTGCGGCGTGTATATAAATCGCGTGCGTTTTGTAAAGCCATTTCTTTATCATAAGCGTGTAAACTACCGCAATGAACAAATGGTTGTCCCGCTTTTTTTTGTACAAATACTTCCCATACTGGGCCTTGGTTGTCTGACATTTTACTCTAGTTTTTAATTGTTAGTGTTAAGTTTTTAATAAAATAAGTTAAGTTTGAACAATAGGTTTTTACTAAAAACTCAAAACGAATAACTGTTTATGCTGCTTGATATATTTCCTTTTTCTTTTTTGCAAAAGCCATTGCTGCTTCTCTAACCCAGGCTCCATCATTATGAGCTTTGTTACGAGCCGCTAAGCGCTCTTTATTACAAGGGCCATTGCCACTAATAATGTTTTTAAACTCTACCCAATTTGGTTCGGTAAAATCGTAGCCCTTTTTTTCTTCGTTCCATTTTAAGTTAGCATCAGGTACAACCAATCCTAAATATTCTACTTGCGACACCGTTTGATTAACAAACTTTTGACGCAATTGATCATTACTCTCACGTTTGATTCTCCATTTTTGAGCATTTTCACTATTTGGTGATTCCGCATCTGGTGGCCCAAACATCATCATGGTTGGATACCACCAACGATTAAGAGCATCTTGAGCCATTTCTTTTTGTTCAGGAGTTCCGAATGCTAAACGAGTCATTACTTCAAATCCTTGTCTTTGATGGAAACTTTCTTCTTTACAAATACGTACCATAGCGCGTGCATAAGGCCCATAAGAAGCGCGTTGCAACATCACTTGATTCATAATTGCGGCCCCGTCAACTAACCAACCCACAGCGCCAATATCTGCCCACGTTAAGGTTGGGTAATTAAATATGGAAGAGTACTTTGCTTTACCCGTATGTAAATTATCCAACAACTCGTCTCTACTAATACCAAGGGTTTCAGCTGCTGTATATAAATATAAACCGTGCCCGCCTTCATCTTGTACTTTGGCTAATAACACTATTTTAGATCGCAAACTTGGCGCTCGCGTAATCCAATTTCCTTCAGGCAACATGCCTACAATTTCAGAGTGCGCATGTTGCGATATTTGACGGATTAAGTGTTTGCGGTAGTTTTCTGGCATCCAATCCTTTGGCTCCACCATTTCGTTCTTGGCAAGCTTGCTTTCAAACACATTTTCAAAATTAATTGTTTCCATTTTTTATGGTTAATGAATTATACAAATATACTAAACTGAGTCGTATTTATCAAAGGATTTTTTATCTCTTTAGATGATTATAAAACACCTAAAATCAATTGTTGTTTAAATAAAACAGAGCACTAAATCTTTAATTTGAAGAATAGCTAATTCAAAAATCTATTGCTATTTTTGAACGTTATATGTTTACCTTACTCATTAAAGAAATAAGAAGTTTTTTAAGTTCGCTCATTGGCTATATTGCTATTGGTGTATTTATTACTGGTATCGGAACTTTTATGTGGTTGGTTCCTTCAGAAAGTGCTGGTTCCAATGTATTAGATAATGGGTTCGCTAACATCGACCCTCTATTTATTTTAGCTCCTTGGGTATATCTATTTTTAATTCCAGCCATTACTATGCGTAGTTTTTCGGAAGAAAAAAAAACAGGGACCATTGAATTATTGCTAACAAGACCTTTAACAGAACTTCAAATTGTGCTAGCAAAATATTTTGCAGGAGTTATTTTGGTTATTGTTTCTTTGTTGCCAACACTCATTTATTATTATTCCGTACACCAACTTGGTTATCCAAAAGGAAACTTAGACACGGGAGGCATGTGGGGCTCTTATATCGGCTTGTTATTTTTAGGAGCTGGTTTTGTGGCAGTAGGTACTTTTGCCTCTGCTATTTCCGAAAATCAAGTCATTGCGTTTATAATGTCGTTGTTACTTTGCTTTATAACCTATGTAGGATTTGATTTTATGTCTGCCTCCGGATTATTTGGTAAATATGACGCTTTTGTAAAAGGATTAGGAATGAACGAACATTATATTAGTATGAGCCGTGGAGTAATTGACACACGAGACGTTATTTATTTTTTGAGCATCATTGCTATTTTTAATTTATTGTCAAATCTTGTTTTAAAAAGTAGGAAATGGTAATGAAAAATAATCAACAATCTGCAAGCAAACGTAAAGATATAGTCATGCTATTAATGGTTATTGTTATTTTAATGCTAATAAATTTTGTGTGCTCGTTTGCCTTTAAGCGTTTTGATTTAACCACTGAAAAACGATATACACTTTCTGAATCGACTCGCAAATTATTGAAAGAACTCGATGATGTGGTTTACCTTAAAGTTTATTTACAAGGAGATTTCAATCCCAATTTTACACGTTTAAAAAATGAAACTAAAGAAATATTAGATGAGTTTAGAGCTTACTCTAATCATAATTTAGAATATGAATTTATTAATCCTACTGAAAACCCAGATAAAGAAGAAGTAAATAAACTTCAAAAACAGTTGTACGACAAAGGCATGATGCCAGAACAGATAATAGATAAAAGCAGTCAAAAAACATCTGAAACTTTAATTTGGCCTGGCGCCATTTGCTCCTATAAAGGTAAAGAAAGTGTGTGGCAAATTTTCAAACGTCAAGTTGGATATGAGCAAGAACAAAGCATTAACAACTCTGTTCAAGAGATGGAATACGGATTATCAAATACTATTCGCAAAACCAAACTCATCAAAAAACCAGAAGTTCTTTTTATAGAAGGTCATGGGGAATTAGACACAATTTATTGTGCTGATTTTATGAAATCATTAACGGAATACTATAACGTATCGCGTGTTAATATCAGAAATAAATTATACGCTCTTAAAGGTGCGGATGCTATTGTAATTGCTCAACCCGATTCTGCTTTTGATGATAAAGACAAATATATCATCGATAATTTTATTATGCATGGTGGCAAAGCACTATGGCTAATTGATCCTGTATATGTAAATCGCGATACATTCAGTATGAAAGGTTATAGCTTAGGTTTTAAAAATGATTTACGGTTAGACGATATCTTGTTTAAATATGGCGTACGATTAAATTCTGTTCTTATTCAAGATTTACAATGCTCTCAAGTGCCAATAAATATGGGATTTAAACAAGGTCAACCAAATTTTCAATTATTGCCTTGGGTTTATTATCCGTTACTTTTACCAGTTTCAACTCATCCTATCGTAAAAAATTTAGACTTAATTCGTACAGAATTTATTGGGACATTAGATACGGTTTATGCGAAAGATGTTACGAAAACTATTTTATTACAAACCTCTCGTTATACTAAAACACAGCCAACCCCAGCACGCATTAGCTTAGGAATCGTAAAATATAAAGCAAAAGAAGACCAATATAAAAACTCCTTTCAAAATGTAGCGTGTTTATTAGAAGGTAGTTTTGAATCGGTATTTAAAAACCGTATTGCATCAGCATTTAGACAAGATAGTGCCTATGGTTATATGGAAAAAAGTAAGCCTACGCGCATGATTGTAGTTGCAGATGGGGACATAGCAAAAAATGAATACCAACGCACTACAGGTTTGATATATCCTGTGGGATATGATGTTTACACTAAAAATCAATTTGCTAATAAAACATTTTTACTAAACTGTATGAATTATTTATTAGATGATGAAGGATTACTTCAATTACGTTCACGTGAAGTTAAATTAAGACTATTAGATAAAAAACGTATCGTTACCCAACAAACTAAATGGAAATTAACCAATGTTGGATTACCATTATTATTAATCATTATTGTTGGGTTGCTTCAGTTTTATATTCGTCAAAAAAAATACAGTAAGTAATTCACGTTACAATTCTAATCTTATTTCAAAATGAAAAAATCATCACTCATAACCATTGCTATTTTAATAATTTTATCAAGTATTGCTATCTATTTTTATAAAAGTAAAGGCGGCACAACCACTATTGATAAGGAAGCGAGTAACTTCCCTGTAAAAGATACAGGCGCTGTAGATAAAATATTTTTAGCAGATAAAGAAGGTAGATCCATTTTACTAGAGAAAACTAAAGAAGGCTGGATGCTAAATAAAAAATACCATGTTCGTCCAGATGCAATCACTTTACTTTTATATACTATGAGAATGGTTGAAGTGCAATCTCCCGTATCAAAAACAGGTAAAAAAAATGTACTAAAAATTATGGCCGCTCGTTCTACTAAAATAGAAATATATAGTAAAGGCGAAAAAATAAAACAGTATTATGTTGGACACACCACGCAAGATCATTTGGGCACATACATGTTATTGACTAATTTAGAAACAAATGAAAACTACGAAGAACCATTTATTACACACATTCCAGGCTTTGACGGTTTTTTAACCACTCGCTATAATACCTATGAGTTAGATTGGAGAGATCGTATTGTGATGAGCTATAGTCCGCCACAAATAAAACAAATTAAATTAGACTTACATGAAATACCTGATTCATCCTTTGTATTAGACTTGTTTAGTATGCAACGCTTCGGATTAAAAACAAGTAAGGGAGCTCAACTCTTGTTTGATGAAGGAAAATTGAAACAATACATCGCTTATTTTCAAAATATTAATTGCGAAATTGTTTTAGAGAAAAATGATCCTTTATTAGATTCTCTTTCTAAATCGGCTATTCCATTTGCTACCATGACCGTTATTGACCGAGAAAATAAGCCAACGATTTGTGAATTTTTTCATAAACTTCCTATAAAAACTAAAAACGAAGAGTATGGTGTTAATTATAAATACGATCCAGATAAATTATTTATACGTTATAATAACGGAAAAGATTATGGCGTAGCTCAATACTATGTGTTTGGTAAAATGCTCCAAACTTATGGCTATTTTTTAAAACGATAAAATCGAACTAATAAACTAACATTCTTAAAACCCCCAAATGACTATTCATTTGGGGGTTTTAAGTAAGTAAATTAAGGTTAACTTATAGTTTAATAAATTTTTCTGACTTTACAGTATTCCCAGAAAACACATTAATAAAATATATGCCCTTATTCAAATTCTGAACATCTAAAGTGAATCCCGTTATAGTTGTTGTATAGTCGATAGCAATTTCTTCTCCTAAAATATTTGAAAGACTAATTTGAGCTTTTTTAGTTGAACAATTTACATGTAATAAATGGGTTGTTGGATTTGGAAAAACAGATAGTGTATTTTCATTACCTAAATCATTTACTGAAGTTGTGATACATGCTATAGAACCTTGGATTCTTCGTCCAACTCTAACAGTTGACGGTGCTTGAATTGTATCCATAAATTGCTGTCCTTTTGCGCAATCATTTTTTAAAAGCTTTGCTAAAAACGGCTCTAAATAAGTCATATAACGATTCAAGGCGGATACATTAGAAATTGTGTTTCCGCAACCAGAAAACCCTTGCCCTAAAGTACATGTAGAACTTGTTCCGTTTCCAAAATCGCAATGCGTAATATCCTTTAGTATAACTTTAAACTTTACCGCAGAAGCAGTATTATTATACATTAAATTTTGATTAGAAGTAGTGTCCGCAACGCAATCTTTTTGTCCGCCAATAACAAGCGTTGGCACGGTTACCATACTAGCTGATTGAATAGAAGAAACGGCTGCTGTATTTGAATTTGCTGCCGCTAAATTAAACAAACAAGTCAAAGTTGCATTATTGGCTGCCGCCAAGAAAGAGCACCCGCCGCCCATAGAATGACCGCCAATAGCAGAAGTTACACCTACTTTACCATTGAAAATTGCAACTGCTGAAGGAGTAGATGTTGAATTAAGTGCTAATAACTGTGACGATAAAAAACGCAAATCTTGACCAAAATCACTATGCACTGGAGACGTTGACCCTTCTGTTCTAGGAAGTGCAACAATATAACCTTTAGCAGCAAGTGCATTATAAATATTATCGTAATTATCATACGTCATTACGAACCCATGCCCAATTACTACTATGGGGAACGTGCCAGAAGCTACAGCCACATTAGTTCCAGCAGAAACAGCAGGGTAATAAACTTCGGCGCCAACAGTTCTTCCAGTGCCAGTCATTAGAACACCTCCCGTAATAGTATATCCGCCAGCTGCCCTAGAGGCATCTTTAAAATTAATACTCATATGACCAATTGGGTATGTTTGTGCAATGGCAAAAGCCGATAAGCAAACAGTAGAGATAAGCGTAATTATTGTTTTCATTTGGTTTTAGGTTTTAAGTTCTTACTAAAGTATAGTAAATAATCTCTAGTTTTTACGCTCTAGTTTTCCGTAAATCAGATAGAACAACTAAAACAATTTAAAAACAAAAAAAGCCCTAAAAAAGGGCTTTTAATAACAGACCGTAAAGAAATGTAATTACTTCTGTTCGAATTTATTATAATCTCCTGGGATTGAAATTTTAGAGGCGTCTATTGTTCCTTTACCTAATTTTGAAACTTCTAATTTGCTAATTGTTTTCATCTCAGAAATAGATACTTCTTCAGACATTAATGGCATAGATCCTTTCGGCAAATCTTTAATTTGATTAAAATAAATACTTTGTTTGTCTTTTCTATTCCATAATTTAACTAAAGGCATAAAGAAATCGTATTTTCCTACTGAAATCCAATACGTAATTTGAGTATTTTCTTCTGTATTTTTCACAACATACTCAATACATTTTTGACCTTGAATCAACTTAGTACCAGTTCCTTTAGAAGAAACGCATGAGCCCTTTATAACAGGAACTGTTTCACTTTTGTGTTCTCCCCAAACTTTGCGTATTGGGTTTACAAATTTAACTTGGTTTGCAGCTAAGTCAAACACAAAACTACCTTCTACTTTTCCAGATTTACGACCCAGTTGATCTAACTTCACATTATTTCCTTTTACATAATAAATGTTTGTTGTTGTATCTTTAGTAGTTTCCATTTTGAATTCTACGCTGCCTTCATAGCTTTGCGCAACCGCCATTACTGATAAAGTAAGACTTACTGCTAATAATGTAATTTTGTTCATTTAGTTTTTGTTTTAAAAATATTACACTAAATTAGTTATTTTTAATTAGAAAATAAAAACTATGTCAAATAATACTGAAAAAGGGAATGCGGGTGAAGAGATTGCTGTAGCTTACCTAATAAAACATGGCTACCAAATTTTAGCAAAAAACTGGCGATCAAAACACTTAGAGCTCGATGTAGTGGCTTTTATAAACCAAACACTTGTTATTATAGAAGTAAAATTAAGAGCTGGAAATGCTTTTGGGAATCCAGAAGAATTTGTAACGATAAAAAAACAAAAAAACCTAATTAAGGCAGCTCATGCATATATTATTGAAAATAATATTGACCTAGAAACACGTTTTGATATTATTTCAATTATTCAAAATTCAAACGAACTAACCGTTGAACATATCGAAAGTGCTTTTTATCCTACACTAAAATAAATTCCCCTTTAAATTTTGTGAAAATTGTGGACTCAAAATACAATTTAGCATCAACGGTATAAATACTATTATCCTGTTTCACTGTTAATTCAACGGATACTTTAGGATGCAAGTGGGGTACAATCATTCCTGTAAATTTTATATTTATACCTTTTGAAAGCATTACATTTTGCTTGGTATGTTCTTGTAAAATCTCTTTGATAATTTGTGTTTGACAAACACCTGGCACAACAGGCATTTCCTCAAAATGACCTTTAAATATGGCATGATTCTCATTTAACAAAATCGTAGCGGTTACTTTTCCATCATCAGATGTTGCTTGATGATCAATCGTATAAAAATCGTTTAATAAAAAAGTATTAGTCATTTGTTGGAATAATTTCATTTAATTCAATATGTATTTTTACTAAGCCATATTGGATACATTTAATTTGGCTGTAATTTTTAGTAACTGTATTATATGTGTAGTTTATTAATGAAGATTTCCAATTATGATTAAAAATTTCTTGCCTATACAAATGTGTTAAGGAATCGGTTATTAAGTATTTTTTTTGATTATTAGTGTACATTTTTTCTATACTAAATAATTTATTATTTTCTTTTAATTTAACACAAACAGAGCCAACTCCTCTACTAAAAATATCAATCAGTGTCATATCTTCCAAATTTCGCATTAACGAATTTATTAATTTCGGCTTATTTAATGGCTCAAAAACGTATGCGGCTTCCATTCGGTTATCTTTATATATAAAGTCAAACATTTTCATCCCTAACTCCGAAACAAAAATAAAATGTGTAGCAACAGAATCCGTTTGTTTCACAATTAAAATACCCGTTAAATGGTTTTTTAACACATCAATGGTTGCTTTAAACTTTAAGGGCTGATTTGGCAACAAAACAGGAGTCATTAACTCTTTAGTAATCAAAACTCTGTCGCCACTTTTGTTTTTATATTTAGAAATACGACACGATACAAGTACTAAAAAAAGTACACTACTTAACAGTAAATATCGTTTCGAGAACAGGCCCATTTATTTTTTTATTAGTGAAATCTAATAAAGTTAAATCTTCATTACTTTCAATCATTTCCATTTTAGTTACCGAAGTTACGGTTTTATCAAAATACAAATTAATCTTTTTAAAAGTTTCTTTCATGTTTTTTACCTGTGGCCACAATTCCAATTTATACTGTTTATCGTTTTCAAAATAAATAGTTTTAAATTTTGCTGATTTAAAAATGGTTCCTTGCACGCATGACAACATAATGTCATTAATTTCTTTAAACACTTTATTACTATTCATATCGTATTTAGACGTTTTCTTTTCATCTTTGATGATGATTTTTTCTTTATTAATGACGATTAAATATTTGGAAGGCGTTTGATATTCCCAACGCAATAAATTATCCTTTTTAAAAACAAAATGCCCTTTACTGATTATTTTTTCTGAAAGCACACTCAAACTCTTTTCTTGAGTAAAATCGCTCTCTATACTAGTTGTAGCCTTGCTCATTGCCTCTATTTTAAGTTTTAAAGCGACAGAATCTTTCACCAACTTATAAGATTGAGCTGCATTTACAAATGGACACAATAGAATTATAAAAAATAAATTTCTCATACTTTAAAAATAGAAATTAAAAAGAAAAGGTATTTGTAAAAAGTGTTAAGAAGTTGCATTAAAGAATATTCCATTTTTGTTTCCATTTTTCGAAAAACGAAGGATTTGTAATGTGTAATTCTTTTGAAATAGGCTCCATAAATACCTGAGTACTTTTGCCAGTACAAGCAACAAATCCATGTTTTAGGCTTGAAACGGAGTATTCAAAAATTAGTTTAGCCGCAGCCGAATTCACAAAACGAGTTTCAATAAGCGCAGTATCACCGTATTCTAAAACTCGTTTAAATTTAACTTCCAAATCAATTAAAGGAACAGCAAACCCATGCTCGTAAATATCCAAATAACTTAGATTGAATTGTTTTCCAAATGCTTCTCTGCCATCCTCGAAATAACGAACATAATGCCCGTGCCATACTACGCGAAGAGAATCAACTTCGCTGAATTTTATGAATTGTTCTGTCTTATTGATTAGCATTTTTCAAATATACAATGATTGGTTGTATTTTCATCAATTGTTAAATCCGATAAATTGAGGTAAAATGATTGATTATAAATTTGAAGTATGTATTTGGTTTGTTATATTTGTGTTAAATAATTATAAATTTATACAAAATGAAAAAAACCTTACTATCAACCGCTTTATTGTTTTCGATATTGGCAAATGCCCAATATAAAAACACATTAATAACTGCTCCTACAGAGCCTGTAAGTCCTTTAAAAAGACATAACTTAAGTCAGTTACGTAATACAATGACAGCACAGAAAACAACCTCTATTACATCTACTTGGTTTAATTATTTAGATTTCCTTCAAGCGGTATCTCCAGGCACTGCAATTGGAGGTTTTATGCCTATATTTCCTGATTCAACTATTATTTTAGGATTTACCTCTGCAAATGTTGAAGTAAACCCAGGATATCATAAGGCAGCTAATTACCTTGACCCATATTTTATTGCCTCACCAACTATTCCCAATAAAACAACTACTTACAACATTGACTCAGTTAGTTTTGGTTATGCCTACGAAAGACATACAGCAAACTCTTTAGTTGATTCTGTTATTGTTGAATTGATTGCAGAAAATCACACTTTGGACTACTCTTTAACTGGGCCTCCAGCTTTCCCTTATCAAGACATTGAATACAACTATTTAACTAACAAGTTAAAACCAAGTATTACCATTTTGAAACGTGTCGCATACGCATTAACCATAAATGACACATGTGCAGGGGGTCTTTACAAGCAAATTAAAGTTGCCGTTCCAGGTGTAGCTCCTTTTACAAATTCAAAAAAAGTAGGTACGGTTATTTCTTACAAACCAGGATACACTTGGACTCCCCAAGACACCTTATATAACGGACATTCGAAAAATATTTTTTGGATAATGTCAGTTGAACAAAACGGTGCAAGTACAGCTCCAACAATCTATGGAGTATCTGGTGATTACACATCAGATATGAATAATTCCATGTTGTTATCTACAGACACAAGATATAACATTAGTTCAACCGGTTGGAATGGGTTTTTAATTCCAACATATGGTTATACTGACCCTTTTCAGTATGAAAACCATGACATTGGCTATAGATTATCGGTAGCGAATGTTGGAATAAATGAATTGGAAAGTTATGGTTTTGCCTTAAATCAAAATGCTCCAAATCCATTTACTAAAGACGCAACCGTTACATACCAATTAGCCAAAGATGCTAATTCAGTTAGCTTTACAGTTTCTGATGTAACAGGCAGAATAATATCTTCTGAAAAAGTATCTTCTAATACAGGAACTCATACGGTTAAGTTAGGTTCTTATGCTGCAGGTTTATACTACTATACATTAAGCGTGGATGGAAAGACATCTACTAAAAAAATGATTTCTGAATAATAATTGTAGAACTGATTAATTAACAAAAACCAACCCAAATATGGGTTGGTTTTTTTGTATTATACTTTTTGATTTCGTATATTTGCAATAATTAATAACTAAAACAAACAAACATGAAAAAAATTTATTTATCAATTGTAGGATTAACTGCTTTTAGCTCAGTATACAGTCAAAACCCTTTCCCTGCTAAAAAACCTTCAGCAATACAAATCATTGCAAATCCCCATCAAAAAGTAAGAAGCAATAGTGTTGCTAAAACGACTACTGCTGGTCCAGGACATATTTCTGGTTCTGTTTTCGCAGCAAATGTTATTTCCTTAAATAGTTATACATCTGGAACAGATTATAATGTTTACGCAAATCCAATTTTTATGGACTCAACTGTTGTTACATCTAGTTCAACTGGAAATTCTAACATCTTTAATATGAAAGCCGGTGCTAATTTTGATCCAAAATCTGTTTATTGGGATGGTGTAGGAAATCAATTGTTAGCTCCTAGCGATCCTTATACTGTTGATTCACTTTGGTTAGGATTAACCTATACAAAAGTAAATTATTCAGTGAACGATACGTTAATTGTTGAAATGGCATGGGGATTGCCTACAAATACAAGTGTTTATCAAGCTTTATCCATTTCTTCAGTTACTCCATCTCTTCAGTTTAGAACTCCAAAAATTAGCTCAAGTACACTTCATGGAGACAAGTCTTTTTTGTCAGCCCCTACTACTAATTACAAAAAATTTAAACGAGTATTATTAACTGCAGATACCTCTAAAACAGCAAACAATGGTTACATTATTGTTCCTAATGTAAATCAACTTATTCCTGCTGGAAATATGGTTTCTGTAGCTTACACATACAAGCCTGGAAGTGTTGTTGCTGCGGGAAGTGTTGTACACCAATATACTGGTGGAACTGCACAAACTGCTAATGGTATTGTTGGATATTTATACTCTGATCCTGCTACTACTAGTAATTATCATTTTTATGATGTTACTTCTTATTCTGGCGGGTTCGATTATTATGCAAAACAACGTTATGGATTATATTCTGGCGGAACAGCATTTTTAAATTTATGCGGATACCCAAGTACAGAGTCTAGTTGGGATATTGGGTTTTCTGTAACTTATGTTTCTTCTGTTGGCATTAATGAATTAGAAAACGATGGTGCTTCTTTAGGCCAAAACGTTCCTAATCCTTTTGACGGTGCTTCTTCTGTAACTTATAAATTAACAAAAGACGCTTCTTCTGCTAGTTTTATGGTTACTGACGTAATGGGAAGAGTTGTTTCTTCTGAAAAAGTATCTTCTAACGCAGGAACGCATACTGTTAAATTAGGTTCTTATGCCGCAGGTGTATACTATTATACATTAACTGTAGACGGAAAAACTTCTACTAAGAAAATGATTGCTCAATAAGTAAATCATATTATTTTAAAAACAAAAAAGTCCTATTCGCGTTGCGAATAGGACTTTTTTGTTTTTCTTATCACATTGCAATTTCCTTCAATCAATAGGGTAAATTTAAAACTTTCAAAAATAGATTTCTTTGTTACTACTTAGCGATAAATAAATTCAATCTGGCATTATTGCACTTCAACAAAATTGAGACTTTACCGAGACTCTAAAAAACTACAGGGTGGCTTGGTGTAGATTAAGTTTACAATCTCATAAGAACAACTTGTTGAGTTGCAAAGAGTTGCTTTTTATCACAACGAGCAACATATCCTGTTTTTCAATTTTAATCGGACAACTATGGTTTAAAATCAATATTGAGTTAAAATACAATGCCATTCTAAAACAGAAATTAAATTTAAACGTAGTTCATTAGCGTATTTAATGCCAAAAAAATAAACTAATTATTAGGTTACTTGTCTAATTTCATTGTCTTTAATAATAGAATGTAAATTATTCAAAACAATATATTAGTGAGTAAAATATCGTTTTCGTTATTGAGCTACTAATGAAATCTAACCCTATCGCAGAATTAACAAAACATAAAAAAACCCTCTTAATAAGAGGGTTTTTTATTCCTATAACACTTGTTTTATTTTAAGTCTTTGGCCACGTTTTAATTGAGCATTTTGTTGTAAACTATTTAACTGCGTTAAATCTGCAACGCTCATGCCATAAATCTTAGCCAAGCGATAAAGCGTTTCTCCTTTTGCAACTTTATGATATTTGTATTTTCCTGACTCAATGGTGTTATCTGCTAATTTTTTTGGTTCCACAGTAGTGTCTACCTTATTTGTTACTGCTAAGTTTGTTTGAGGTTCTTTAGGCGCATCTGATTTGGTTGATTGAGTGTTAGACTGTGTTGGAACATCTTGACGAATATAAACTATCAACTTTTTGCCCGCTCTAACTCCTTTTTTTCCAATGTAATTCCAACTCTTAATATCAGCAACAGTTACACCATACTTACGAGCAATGCTGCTAATTTTTTCGCCATTACGAACGGTGTGTGTTTTTTGCACCTCTTTAACTGCTACTGAATTTTCTTCAACAGTTAGTTTTTGAGATTTAATAGCTGCATAAATCTCTGTTTCGTTAGAAACAAAGGTTCCTATTTTTGTTTTAGGTAGGGTTAAACTAAAGCCACCAGATGGAATTTCTCCTTTACGATATTGAGGATTAAAATAGGTTATTTCTTCAATAGAAATATCTAAAGCAGCAGAAATCTGATTGAAGGTCATTGGTTCTTTAACAACAGCTGTATCAACCTCAAAATATGTCTTACGAGGCGTAGAAGCATAAATATTATGTTCTGTTGGGTAATTCATTACATAATTTGCGGCGATAAAAGCAGGAACGTATGCTTGAGTTTCTAAAGGCAAAAATGGGCGTATTTCCCAATACGTTTTTTTTCCACCACTTCTGCGAATTGCTTTACTAATAGTTCCTGGCCCTGCATTATAAGCAGCTAATACCATTTGCCAGTCTCCAAACATGCCATATAAACTCTTAAGGTATTCTGCGGCAGCCTCAGTTGCTTTATATACATCAGAACGCTCATCAATGTATGACGTTACGTTCAATCCATACATTTTTCCTGTTGGATACATAAATTGCCAAAGCCCAGTTGCTCCGCATCTTGAACGAGCAGTAGGATTTAAGGCAGACTCAATAACAGCTAAGTGCTTCAATTCTAAAGGAATATTATGCTTATCAAAAATTTCCTCAAACATTGGATAATATAATTGCGATAAACCCATCATACGGCTCACCAACTCGCGCTTACGAACAGCATACAACTCAATAAATCCTTTAACGTGAGGATTATATACCAAATCAAAAGGGGACACAGCGTCCAATTTAGCTAAGCGACTCTCGTAAACAAAATCTTCGCAACGAGGAACACTATCTGGAGCAAATTTATACTTATTACTTTTTGGATATATAGGCTTTAATAAGGCCTTTTCCAACACTTTTTGATTTGCTAAACTATCAAGCATAGCAGCTACAGGATTATCAAAAATTGTTAGTCCGTTTTGCGAAAACAGGCTTCCTGAGGTTAAAACAAACATCAATAATGTTATTTTTAAAATCGGTTTCAGTATAGATAGCATTGTAGTAGTTTTTATAGTGTAACGTAATAAAACACAAAACGTTACATTATTACATAATTAATTGTAACAAGTATAAAAAAAATATTCGAAAAACAAAAGTTAAAGAAGTTTAATTTTTAACTTCGCATTGTGAAAAACGAAGACAACGAACCGAAAGAGTATTTTGAAAGAAATATAAGATTTGTGGCTACTATTGCAGCAATAGGCTTAGGATTAGATTATTTAGCCTATTATATCTTACGACAAACAAATCCTTGGGGAGCATTAATAGCTGTGCCTGGTATAGCAATAAGCCTACAATCATTATGGCTTGCAATCCATCCATATGCTATTGTGTTTGAAGATCGATTTATTATTAAACGAAGTTTATTTTACAACAAGCAATTTGTATACTTGGATGCAAAAGCAATAGAAAAAACGAATTCCTCATATTTCACTATGACTTATAATGACAATGATAAAGTAAGGTTATCCATCATTGGATTAAGAGGAAGCCAAAAAGAATTACTTTATAATAAATTACAAGAAAAAATATCTGAAAGCCTTTCTAAAAGAAATTTTTAGATATTACATGTCAATACACACTTGATGAAAAACAAAAAATATCTATTTTTAATTATACTCTTATTTCCAGCATTGCTGAAACTAATTTTAGAATTTACTACCGTTAATTCCTCTAAACTACCTTATTACGGAACAAAAACATTAAATGGTAAGGATACAATCTATCAAACAGTAAACGATGTTTTTAATGTTGCTGGAATAAAAACAGATATTATGTTTGATTTAAAAATTAAAACTTTCGATAAAAATCAATTTCCTTTATTTGTTATTTGTTTTATTAAACAAGCATACAAAAAAGATAATTATCGTATGGCTGGATTAAGTGAATATGTGCAATTTGATAAAGATAAAATAAAAGAAATTCCATTTATTATTGTAACACCTTGCGACGGATTAAATTCCGAAAATTGTTTTAGAGAATTTGAAAAAATGAGCTCTAATAGTAAGAATATATACACTGCGTTTTGGGAAACGGCTTCGTTTGATAGCTTAAACTACACCTATTTTAAATCAAAACCCTATTTTATTGATTACAGTTTTTTTGTGCTTATTGACGAAAATCGTCACGTGAGGGGCTATTACGATGGGCGATATGTGGCGGAGTTGAAGCGATTAATTGCAGAGTACCAACATTTAAGATTGAAAGAAGAAAAAGACCTTATGTTAGAAAAAAACAAAATAGAAAACCATTATTAAATAAAATGATTAAAACTATATTTCAACTCCTATTAATTTTATTGTTTTTTAGTTGTAACCCAACGAAAAAAGCAACCTTGCAATTATTACCTATTTATGGAGAAAAAAAAATAGGCGGTGTGGAGTCTAAAGATACTATTTATCATACAATTCAGCCATTTTTATTCGTTAATCAGTATAACGAAACTGTTAATGAAAAAACAATAGAAAATAAAATTTATGTAGCCGATTTCTTTTTTGCGACTTGCCAAAGTATTTGCCCACAAATGAGTTCACAATTAATGCATGTACAAAACGCATTTGCAAAAGATGATAGTGTGTTAATTTTATCTCACACGGTTAACCCATTGCACGATACAGTAGAAGTATTACGTGGCTATGCTGAAAGCTATGGTGCGATTAAAAACAAATGGCATTTTTTGACAGGAAACAAAAAGGAAATATACGACATGGCTCGATATAGCTATTTAGTAAATGCTTTGCAAGATGACGGGACTCCAGAAGGCTTTTTACATAGTGAACTACTAATTTTAATCGATACAAAAAAACGAATTAGAGGCATGTATGACGGAACAGACAGCGTTGCTGTTGTGAAATTAATTTCGGATATAAAATTATTGAAACAAGAACGTGCTGAATTAGTAAATGAATTTATTCAAGAAAGCTCCTTAAAAGAGGATAATTCAGATACAGAACAACATAATAAAATACAAAAAAAATAACTCCAATTCTAATGAAAGTTATTTCATATATCGTTTTATTATTTTTAACCTCTAATTTGTTTTCAGAAAACAAAAGCGTTTCACTTTATGTTGTTGATTCTGCACAAAATATCATTTATACAGAAATAATCGATATAAGTTCTGAAACAAATAACGAACAGTTTTTTAAAAAACCAAATCCTATTCTTCAACTCTTCAAAAAAAAGCAAAGACTCAATAAAAAAATCACGGCAGCGGTTTTAGCGTTCCCATTTCCTTTTGGTATTGTTGGCCTCCATCGCATTTATTTAGGCACCAAACCCTATGTTCCAGTTGCATATATAGCAAGCCTTGGTGGAGTTTTTGGTATTTTGCCGTTTATAGATTTTTGCACTATCAGTTTTGGAAAAGACTTTGAGCACTACCGCGATAACGGAAAAGTATTTATGTGGATAAGAGATTAAATCAGTTTGTAAATTTGAATTCTCTAAAAATTACCCATTGATCGTTTACTTGTTTTAATAGGCAAAATGTAGCGCACGAAAAATTAGCCGTGTAGTTCTTTATTTTATATTCGTTCCAAACATTATGAAATTGAGGTTTCTTTAAATCTCTAAAAGCTACCGTAATATGAGGATTAAATCCTCGCATATCTTCCACTTGATTAAATAACTGTAAGTGTTTTTTGCAATGTTGAACTAAATTTTTCTGCATTTGATGTAATACCAAATTATCGGAAACTGAAACAAAAACAACTCTTGGCTCAAAGCAACTAAAATTATTCAGTTCAATTTCAATTTCCTTATCAAATCGAAATTCTTTTAAGTTTGATACTAGTTTTTCCTCCTTATTTTCGTCCCAAGTAAATGGCATATGAAGTGTGATGTGTGCAGGAGAGCGCAAAGAACCTTTAGTGTAATGATTTTCTGAAATAGATTTTTTAATGGCATAAATTTCTGATGAAACAGCCTCTGGTGGAATAATAGCTATGAAATACTTATGATACACTATAAACAAAAATAGACATTAATATAAAAATCATTATTTTTAATCCATTAAATTACTAACATAAATGGCAGAAGACCTAAAAATAATCGGGATTACAAAAGAAGAAAAATACAAATCATTATTGCCACAAATAAAAGCATTAGTTGAAACAGAACCAGATTTAATAGCAAATATGGCTAATGTATGCGCCGCACTAAAGTTTGGATTAGACTTCTTTTGGGTAGGATTTTATTTAATACAAGGAGAGCATTTAGTATTAGCGCCATTTCAAGGCCCTATAGCTTGTACTCGAATCGCCTTTGGGAAAGGGGTTTGCGGAACCGCATGGAAAAATAATGATGTAATTATTGTTGATAATGTAGATAATTTTCCTGGGCACATCTCGTGCAGCTCAATGTCAAAATCTGAGATTGTAATTCCTATTTATGCGCAAAACAAAACCATCATTGGTGTGTTAGATGTTGATAGCGATTCCTATAATACCTTCGATGAAATTGATAAGCAATATCTAACACATATATTGGAACTTTTAAATTTTTAGTTCATTAACTTACATTTCTATCCATTAATAATAACCTTTGATTAACAAAAATTAAAACTATGACAATGACTCGTGTTTTTGATATTTTAGAATTATATAAATCCCAATTTATAAAAGACGATGTACTATGTAGTAAAGAGAATAAAGAATGGAAAAAATATAATAGTTCAGATTTAATTAATTACACAAACTATGTCAGTTATGGGTTATTAGCACTTGGAATTACAGATAAAGACAAGGTTGCTATCATTTCTAATAACCGCCCTGAATGGAATTTTTGTGATTATGGTTGTCAACAAGTAAATATTGTAACTGTTCCCATTTTTCCTACAATTAGCAATCACGATTTACAATTTATTCTCAATCACGCTGAAGTAAAAGCTGTTTTTATATCAGATAAAGCCATTTTAGCAAAGCTCACAGAAATTGAAAAGGATATTCCAAATCTTAAACATGTAATTAGTTTTAATGCTTTAGATGGTATATTATCATTTACAGAATTTGTTGAGTTAGGCAAAAGGAATGCAAACGAAGAAAAATTAAATGCAATTAAAGATTCGATCTTGCCAAGTAATTTATTAACTATCCTCTACACCTCTGGAACAACAGGTACACCTAAGGGAGTAATGATTTCTCATAACAATTTAGTGTCAAATGTTTTAGCCTGTCAAAATTTCGTTCCCTTTAAAAATTGGTGGAAAGCATTAAGTTTTTTACCTCTTAATCATGTATATGAACGAATGGTAAATACGCTCTATTTATATAAAGGCGTTTCTGTTTATTATGCTGAAGGCTTAGAAACTATAGGAGATAATTTAAAAGAAATTCAGCCACAAATATTTGTATCTGTTCCGCGATTGATAGAACGTGTTTATGAAAAAATAACAACTACTGGCGAAAAACTAACTGGCTTTAAAAAAATAATATTTGATTGGAGTATGCGTATAGCCAATAGATATGAACTTGACAACACGAATGGGTTCATATATAGCATACAACACAAAATTGCTGATAAACTAGTTTACAGTAAATGGCGCGAGGGGGTTGGTGGCAAGTTGGTCTGTATTGCATCTGGTGGGGCGGCTCTAAATCCTAAATTAGAACGCATATTTTTATGTGCTAATATTGTTTGCATGCAAGGATACGGACTTACAGAAACTTGTGTTGTAGTTAGCTTAAACCATTTTGGCAAAGGGAATATTCGTATTGGGTCTGTAGGTCGGGTGGTAGAAGGAGTTACTGTTAAAATTGCAGAAGAAGATAGTGAAATCTTAATTAAAGGGCCAAATGTTATGATTGGTTATTACAAAAATCCTGAAGCCACGGCCGAAGTGATTGATCATGAGGGCTGGTTTCATTCAGGTGATGTGGGTACATTTGTAGAAGGAGATTTTTTAAAAATAACCGACAGGAAAAAAGAAATTTTTAAAACAAGTTCAGGAAAATACATTGCGCCATTAATGATTGAAAATAAAATCAAAGAATGTCGTTTTGTGGAACAGAGCATGGTTGTAGGAGAAAATCAGAAATTTGCGTCTGCAATTATTGTCCCTTCCTTTTTAAATTTTAAAGATTACTGTAAAGACAAAAAAATTAACTGGACTACAAATAGCGAAATGGCTTCTCATGACCAATTAAAAAAATTAATTAATGATCACATTAAACTAATTAATAAAGACTTAGCTCCATACGAGCAAATGAAACGAGTAGCTATTTTAGATAAAGAATGGAGTATAGAAGGTGGCGAGTTAACACCAAAAATGAGTTTAAAACGAAAAATTATCAAAGAAAAAAATGCAGAAGTCATTCATAAAATTTTTGCAGTTGAAGATTAATTATTTCCAGTATGCACCCTATTTCCAATAAACTAGCCGTTTGGTATAAAAAAAATAAACGCGATTTGCCATGGCGTAACATTACCAATCCTTATAAAATATGGTTATCAGAAATTATTTTACAACAAACACAAGTCATTCAAGGATTAAATTATTACATCAAATTTACTGAAACATTCCCTACAGTAAATGATTTAGCTAATGCGCCTGAAGACCAGGTAATGAGGCTTTGGCAAGGGCTAGGATATTATTCAAGAGCAAGGAATTTACACGCCACCGCAAAACACATACAGGCAACCTACCACGGTATATTCCCAACTACTTACGAAACCATCAAAGAATTAAAAGGGGTGGGTGACTATACAACCGCAGCAATTGCTTCTTTCGCTTATAATTTACCTCATGCGGTTGTTGATGGAAATGTATATCGTGTATTGTCCCGTTTATTTGACATACACACACCTATTAATTCAACTCAAGGAAAAAAAGAATTTCAATTAATAGCAGATGAATTATTAAACAAAAAACAACCTGCCCTACACAATAGTGCTATCATGGAGTTTGGAGCCTTATGGTGCAAGCCACAAAACCCTAAATGTACTGAATGCTTTGTGCAAGAACACTGTACGGCTTTTAAAAACGATACTATTAGCGTATTACCTGTTAAAAACAAAACCATTAAAATCAAACATCGGTATTTTAATTACTTCATTATTAATTTTAACGAAGATGTCTATATTTCTAAACGCGTTGAAAAAGATATTTGGCAAAATCTGTATGAATTTTTACTTATAGAAACAATCAGTGAAACATCAGAACAAGTAATTTTAAATGATTCTAAACTTAAAACAATACTTTCTCAGTTTTCGGTAAATTCAATCACTTCTGTAAAAAAACACATTCTATCGCACCAACATTTACATACCGTATTTTATGAACTTACAATTAACAAACCCATAAAACACAAAAGTCTATTTAAAATAAAACGAAGCGATATTAAAAATTATGCTTTGCCACAACTGATAACAAAATATTTAAAAACAAAATAGTTAGTCATTTAGTTCTTGGTATTTTTGGTTATCTTTGGGAATCTAATTTATATGATTAAGCCGTTTTTAGTATTTTTAGTGTTTCTTCTAAATAATCACTTAGTAGCTCAAACAGACACTAATAAAATTTCTGTTGCTTCATTGTTTTCAAATCATTCGTTAAAACCTATACATCATGATCCAATCCTAGCTAACGCATTCGCTTTATATTGGCCAAGCGTTTTATTGTTTTTAGTTTTTAGTTTTTACGTTTATATAAAAATTGTTGATCCGAAAAAAATTATTAAAATATTCATTTCAGGATTTAGCCTACAGGCTTCTAAACAATTAATAAGAGAAGACTATAAGTTATATAAACGTGTTTCATTATTTTTAACTTTTAATTTTGTTTTAATTTTTTCATTTTTACTGTTTTTGATTAATGACAATAAAGGACTAATCCTTCAGGGAAACAGCAAAATATATCAATATTTGTTTTTTGTTTTTATAACTATTTTTGTTTGTTTTATTAAAATTTTAATTACGGCTGGCATTTCTCACTTCACTTCAACTTCAGAAATTGGCAAAGAATATACATTTAATTTTTTTGTTTTTTGTCAAATTATAGGTGCCATTTCCTTCCCATTTGTAGTATTTATTCAGTTTAGTAAATTCCCGCCAGAATGGTTTTTATACCCCACTGTAACAATTTGCCTATGTATTTATCTTCTACAATTGTTTAGAGGTCTTACTCTATCTGTATTAGAGCAAAACGTAGGAGTTTTGTATATAATTTTGTACCTTTGTGCTTTAGAAATTTTACCTCTTTTAATTTTGATAAAATTTTTATTAACTCATTTTTAAGCAATACTTTATATATGGCTGTAAAGAAAAAAAAAGCAACTAAAAAACCATTAGTTAAAATTAAGTCGGTAGTTAAAAAAACTTCGATAAAAAAGGTAGTTAAAAAAGAAGCTCCAAAAAAACCTGTGGTAAAAATAAACGCTTCTAAAGCAAAGAAAATAGCTCCTGTTAAAAAAGTTGCTAAAAAAGTTGCTCCAAAAAAAGCAAGTAAAGCAGTCCTTGTTAAAACAAAAGTTGTTAAGTCAAAAAAAGTTGCTCCAAAAAAAGAAAGTGTAAAATCAAAAACATCTTCTAAGTCCGTTGCTAAAAAAAGCACAGTAAAAAAGCCTACACCAGTAATTAAAAAAGCAGCTGTTGTAAAAACTAAAATCAAAACTCCAAAATCTACTGTAGTAAATAGTACCGAAAAATTAGTTAAAATTGGCGTTAAAACTAAAAAGCAAATAGTTGTAACTGCTCCATTACCAATAATTGCAGTTTCTACTTTTCCTAAACATAAGATTAAAACAATTTTAATTTCTCAACCAAAACCAGAGAATGAGAAAAATCCATACTACGATTTAGCTAATAAATATAACCTCATTGAAACCTTTCGTCAATTTATCAAAATTGAAGGGTTGCCTGTAAAAGATTTCAGGGCTCAACGCATCGATATTCTTGAACATAAAGCGGTTATTTTAACCAGCAGAATGGCTGTTGACCATTACTTTAGAATGTGCAACGAAATGAGGGTAACCGTTCCAGAATCAATGAAATATTTTTGTATTAATGAAGCAACGGCATATTACCTTCAAAAATATATTCAATACCGTAAACGCAAAATTTTCTTTGGACATCAAACCATTCAAGATTTAGTTGATGTTATTAGAAAAAATCGTGAGGAAAGATTTTTATTACCAGCTGCTGACGTTCATAAAGAAAAAATTTGCGAATTTTTAGATATCATTAATATTAAATACACAAAAGCAGTTATGTATCGCACGGTAAGTGCTGATTTATCTGATATCAAAAACTTAAACGATTATGATGTTTTAGCTTTTTTTACTCCAGCAGGAATTTCTTCTTTAAAACATAATTTCCCGAATTTTAAGCAAGGCAATACGCGAATTGCATGTTTTGGTGCATCTACTGCAAACGCCTTAAAAAATCACGGCTATCGTTTAGATATTTATGCTCCTAATCCTAAAAATCCAAGTATGTCTGCGGCTTTAGATGAGTACATGAAAGAATCTAACAAGCGATAAACCATCGCTTGTGTTTGCTTTTACTAAAATAGAACGATTATGTAGCAAAAAGGCTATCGATGATTTATTTGCTAACGGTAAAGGCAAAACACAATTTCCATTTAAATTAATGTACAAGCTTTCTGAATTCGAAAGCCCCTTCCCTATTAGAGCTATGTTTGTAGTTCCTAAGAAAAAACACAAACGAGCAAACAAGCGAAACATAATTAAACGTCGTATGCGCGAGGTATATCGATTACATAAACAAACGCTGTATGATTCAGTAAAAACACAAAAGCTAGACATCATGTTTATTTGCTTAACACCTGAAGAATTAAATTATCAGGATATAGAGAAAGCAATATTGAGTTTGATGAATTCCCTTGGCTCCATAGATTTTACATTAACTAAATAAATTATGTGAAGCATTAACTATGACTGTATAAATACAAGTGGTTGCCTTCACTATCCTGTATTTCGGCATAATACCCAACTTGTCCGTCTATTAAATTAGTACCAATAATAACATCACCATTTTTATTCTTTTGGCGTAATAAGGTTGGCTCTTTAATAACCTTACCTCCAAAAGCAGTCACTTTTTCAATAGCATCAAGCATAATATCAACAAATACTATGGGCTTAATTCCATTACTGCCACTATAGTTTTCTATTTGAATCAAGGATCCTTTCATGCCAAACACTTCTTTTTTAAACAATGCCATTTGTGTTTCAAATAACGTTGTAAGTTCTAATTCTGTGTTTAATGCACTTTCATAAAACTTAATAGCTCTATGTATATCGGCTACAGGGATTTCAATCCAAAGGATAGGTGTGTTCATGTTATAAATTTACATTTTATTTAATCCATTTAAATCGTACATTTAAATAACAATAATTATTTAACATATGGAAATATTTTTATTATTAGTACTTATTCTTTTGGTGGTAATTTTTAATTCGGCTAAAAATAGTAAAATGGCTCGTTTAGAACAGAAACTACAAAATATTGAGAAATACCTCAATACCATTCAATTTAATCAAACTCAACACTCTGTTATTCAAAAAACAGAATCAAAATTTGAACCTATAAAAGAAGCCATTGAGCCTATAACATCAAAACCTACAATTACTTCAGAAGTTGTAATTCCAATACCAGATATACAAAACTCAATTATTAAAGAAATTGTTGAAGAGAAGGCTGTTATTAACAACACAGAAATTAAATCTGAAATAAATATAACGAATGATATTAGTGCCAAAAATAATTCTAATAGCAATCAGCCACAGCAACCTGTTCAAAAACCAATTACTAAAACTATTCCACAACCAAGCTGGTACGATAACTTCAGAAAAAACAATCCAGATTTAGAGAAATTTATTGGCGAAAACATTGTAAGTAAAATAGGTGTAGCTATTTTAGTAATAGGTATTGCTTTCTTTGTGAAATTTGCTATTGACCAGAATTGGATAAAGCCTATTGGCAGAGTAGCTATAGGCGTGCTGTGTGGACTTATTGTTTTAGGTTTTGCCCATCGTTTACATAAAAAATTCCAAGCGTTTAGTTCTGTATTAGTAGCAGGAGGTATCGCGATTTTTTATTTTACAATAGGAATAGCCTTTCATCAATATCATATATTTGGACAAACCGCTGCCTTTATCATTATGTTATTAATCACTAGTTTTTCGGTTTTTATTTCTATATTATATAATAGGCAAGAACTGGCGGCGTTATCACTCATTGGTGGGTTTGCCACTCCTTTCATGTTAAGCACTGGAGAAGGCAATTACCAAGTATTATTCACTTATATTTTAATTTTAGATTGCGGTATGCTTGTGTTAGCTTACTTACGAAAATGGAATGTTATAAATATAATGGCATACTGTTTTACATGGCTATTATTCTCTATTTGGCTCGAATCCAAAGTGATGAGTTCAATTAATCCACCTTACAAAGGAGCATTTATTTTTGCTGCTATTTTTTATATTGTATTTATTGTAATGAACATTATTAACAACATCAAAGAGAAAAAACCATTTAAGGCCATCGATTTATCATTACTCATTAGTAATACCTTTTTGTTTTTTGGATTTGGCATGCAAATATTAAACAATTACCATCCTGAGTTTCAAGGCTTATTTAGTGTGCTTTTAGCAGGATTTAATTTTATTTGCGCATGGCTATTATACAAAAAATTAAAAGCAGATATTAAATTAGTGTACCTAATGATTGGTTTAACACTAACATTTGTAACATTATCTGCACCCATACAATTACACGGAAATTACATCACATTATTTTGGGCATTGGAATCGGTGCTATTAATTTGGTTAGCACAAAAATCAGGTATCGTATTATACCGCTTAGTATCTTTTATCATTACCGTTTTAATGGGTATAAGCTTAATGGCAGACTGGACGCACGTTTATCTTGCATATTCTGAAATGCCTGTTAATATAATGCTAAACCGTGCTTTTATTACGGGTATTGTGTCGGCATTTTCGTTATTGAGCATTGTTTTGTTATTACGTAAAGAAACAGAAACTGTAAAATACTTAGGCATTTCCTTTCATCCTCAAAACTATAGCAAAGTATTAAAAATTGGATTTGTTATTCTTTTATACTTTACTGGGTTATTCGAAATTATTTATCAATTAAATCAACGTATTTCTTTCGGAGTCACTATTGCTATTATCGTTGGTGGCTATCACCTCATTTTCTTCTCCATTATTAATATGATAGTTTCTAAATCTGAAACGAAGAGTATTCTTATCACTAATTATATTTTTAATTTTATTAATGTAGTTTTATTTGTGCTCATTTTTGCAGCGCTACCTCTTCCAGATTTTAAAAACGCGGTTCTTTATTCTCCGCGAAGTTATATTGGATTTATTTTTCATTACATCTCTATTGGTTGCGTTGTTTTTATGGCTTATAACATGTATAAAACTATTAAGCGGCCAAATAGCCCCATTCTCTTTAATTCGGCCATCAATAGCGCGTTAGCGGCAATATCAATTATTTATGTGGCAAGTTTAGAAGTATTATTACACGTTTATCAGTTTACAATTAGCTCATTAAACTCTAACGATTTTAGTTTATTTGACACTAAATTAAGTGAATGCGACAATACACAAATTCATGTTATTAAAATAGGATTTCCTATTTTATGGGGCGTACTAGCATTTGCTTTTTTATTATTTGGAATGAAAAAACAAAACAAAAACTTACGATTAATTGCATTAATTTTATTAGGCATCACTTTAGTTAAATTATTTACATATGACATAAAAGACGCGTCAGAAGCAGGAAAAATAATAGCGTTCATTATTTTAGGTGTAGTTTTATTAATCATTTCTTTTATGTATCAAAAAATAAAAGCGTTACTTATTGATACTGAGATAAAAGCAACTGATATTGAAAAGCAAACTACTGAAAAACCAGAAGTATAAGCGTTTAAACTAAACCTATTTTCTTAATACAATTATTATTCTAAAAAAACATGATCAAAAAAATAATTTACACTGTGCTGCTGTCCTATATAGGCTTGTTTATTGCGAAAGCGCAAGTGTTTACGCACGAGGCTAAAATCTCTACTATAAAAGAAAGCGGACTGCATAAAATTGCACTGACCCCAAACTACAAGCAATACATGAGTTATAATTTGCATGATATGCGCATTTATGATTCTACACATAAAGAAGTTCCTTATATCATATTAAGTGAGCCTTTATTAAAATCAAAATCTGATTTTATACCTTATGAAATTGTGTCGCAAAAACATTTTAATGCCAATTCTACTATTCATTTAAACTGGCATTCCACTTATGCTTACACAGAGGTGATTATTAAAAATGCTAACAAAGAATCGATTAGCAATATAGCATTTAATATCACAAACTCTGACGCGTATAAGTATTGCTCCATAGAAGGTAGCGATGATGGAAAGCAATGGTACAGTGTGAGTCAGCTACAAGAATTAAGTTTGGCGTATAATGATGTTTACACCAATCAATACAAGTGCATTTATTTTCCTCTAACTAATTATACTTATTTCCGTTTATTAGTTGAAGATTGGAATTCGCAACCACTTAAAATAAACTCTGCTGGCTACTTTAAAAACTCTGTTATAGCTGGGAAATTAAACGATGTGTTGTTTTCAAAAACAATAACATCAGACCTTAAAACTAAAACAACTACCATTAAGTTAGCTCTCACTAACAATCAAGAAATTGATCGCATCGATTTCAAAATTAAAGAGCCTCGGCTTTACAAACGCCATGCAACCATTTATGTAAATCGAACAAGAACCTATAAAAAGAAAACCGAACATTATAGAGAAACTTTATTTAATTTTGAATTAAGCTCTGATAAGCCTTTATTTATTGATGTTCCAAAGGTTTTAGAAAAAGAATTGTTAATTGAAATCGAAAACAAAGATAATCCCATTTTAGAAATCGAAACACTAACTTGCAAGCAATTAGCTTCATATATTATTTGTGACATGAAAGCAAATCAATCATACTGTATTTCTTGTGGTAATGAAAAATTAAATCTCCCTGAATACGACTTAATAAACTTCGTGTCTCAAATACCGCAGTTACTACCAGAAGCCGCTATTGGAGCTATAACCGAAATAAAAAACGCAACACCTATCGTTACTACAAAAGAAGTATCATTTTTTGAAACTAAACCGTTTCTTTGGATATGCTTAGTTATTGCCGCCATTGTCATTTTTCTATTTTCTCGTAGCTTGTTAAAAGACATGGGTAATAAAGAGTAATTAAAGTCATCGAACTCATTTCTTAAAAAATTGATTATTTTTGAAAAAAATACAAATACATGGAAGGATATATTAAATCAGAAGTTTTAAATGGAATTGGAACGATTACATTTTTTCACCCTCAAAGTAATAGCATGCCTGGCGCCTTATTACGTCAATTAGCTGAAGAAATCACGGCCATGGGAAAAAATTCTTCAGCCAAAGTAATTCTATTAAAAAGCGAAGGCGAAAAATCTTTTTGTGCTGGAGCTAGTTTTGATGAACTCATTTCTATTAATGATTTAGAAACTGGGAAAAAATTCTTTTCAGGCTTTGCCATGGTAATAAATGCCATGCGCCAAGCTCCAAAATTTATTATTGCGCGTGTGCAAGGTAAAGCAGTGGGTGGTGGTGTTGGCATCGCGTCAAGTGCTGATTATACATTTGCTGTAACTAGTGCGTCTATCAAATTAAGCGAATTAGCAGTGGGTATTGGCCCATTTGTGGTTGGCCCTGCAGTAGAACGTAAAGTAGGAACTTCTGCTTTTTGTCAATTAACTATTAATGCTACCGAATGGCAAACTGCTCAATGGGCAAAAGAAAAAGGCTTATATGCCGATTTATATGCCACCATTGCCGAAATGGATGCTGCTATAGTTGTTTTAGCTGATAAGTTAGCTGTAAGCAATCCGGAAGCCATGGCTTTATTAAAAAAAGTGATGTGGCAAGGAACAGATCATTGGGACACCTTATTACTTGAAAGAGCTGGCATGAGTGGGACACTGGTATTATCTGAGTTTACAAAAAATGCCATTAACTCCTTTAAACAAAAAAGCTAAATTAAAGGGGCGCTAATTTTGCTTTTCTAGTTCAATTAATTATATTTATATTCTTTAATGATTAAACCTATGATTAAATCTATACTTATTGCTTTTGCAATTACAACTTCAATCACACAACTTCAAGCTCAAACCGAAGAAGTCCGCGAACTTAATTGTTTTAATAAATGGTCTGTTAAATTTGACGAGCGTGGTGCTGAAGAAATTACTGATGGTGTTTATACAGACGTAATTATAACTTCTAGACAAGGGGCAAAAGCAAATTGTTTTAGTGGTAAAGCAGAAGTAATTGGCAAAAAATTAATTAGATGTTACATTGTACTAGAAGACGGAACTTATGAGGAAGTAAAACGTACCTGGAGAAAAGACGCAAACAAAGATGTAGCTATTATTAATGGTATGAGTGCTTCCATGATTACCGTACACAATGAATTAATCAATGTATTGTGGCCTAAAAAAATTAAGGCTAAAAAAGCGGCTGCTAAAAAAGCACCGGATCCAACGGACGACTAGTTTTAAGTTCGATATACTCCTTTGAGTAAAAGCGTAATTTGTGAAACAGACTTATGAATGGATTTATTCATAGCGTCATACTTGTTGCAATTGTCGCAAACGTGTTGTTTATACCCAACATCATTAAAGATAATTAAATTTACTGCATATAAGCAAAGATAAACTATGCTTAGCATTAACCAGTCGTTAGCTATAATTACGAATCTACGAAGCAGGCGTAGATTTCATTAGAGTTATGCCAAATACAAATTATAAATAGTCCAAAGTTTAGTTACCCTGATAGCTCTATTGGTATCAGGGGTCTCAACAGATGCTAAATCATCCTGATGGCTATCGGGGCCAGCATGACTACTTAAGATTGACCTATTTATAGTGCCAATATTACAATACACTATATGATAAAAGGCTCCAAATATTATGGCAACACATCCGTAGTAATGAGTAATTTAAGTCAATAACAAAAGAGCCTCTCACATTTAAGTAAGAGGCTCTTTAAAGTTATTTGTTATAATTATTTTGCTTCGTTATCTTCAATAGCATCAGAATTTTCTTCTCCTTTTACTGCTGGCTTGTATAAAGGCTTATCAGACTTAGGAGCATTTGGATCAACATAATCCCAATTTACAATACGGAATACAGTACGACGATTTTTTTGGTGTAACGCTTCTTTTTCTTCTTTAGTTTTAGCTTTATTAATTACATCATCTTTCACTAATAATTTAGTTTCACCCCAACCTTTAGATTTCAAACGTTCTAATGGAATTTTTTTCTCAATACTTAAGTAATCAACGCAAGACTTAGCACGAGCGTCAGATAAAATCTGATTCTTTGCATTATTACCACGGCTATCCGTATGAGCTTGTAATTCAATTACAATAGTAGGATTATCAATTAAAGTTTGATATAAGAAATTTAATGAATCTTTGGACTCTGGTTTTAAATCTGCTTTACCTAATTCATATAATACAGCAGGGAAACGAATTTCAGCTTTAACAGGAGTTAATGCAAAATCTTTAACAAAATCTTTAGATTCGTTTTCTCCAACAGTAGTTAGTTTTCCTAAATCTTTATTAGCTAAGAATCCTAATTTAAATGATTTTGAAACCGTTTGTTTGTCAGTTGCTACAGTAATTTCGTAAGACGTATTTTCTTTTAATTTAAAGTTATAAATCCCATCTGCGCCTGTTTTTTCTTCAAATAAATCGCCGTTAGATCCTTTTAAATGAATCATAGCATTTTGTACTGGCTCATTTCCTTCAGCACTAACTACTGTTCCGCTTAAGTTAAATAATAATGGTGGTAAGTTAAATGAATAAATATCATCACTTCCTTTTCCACCTTCACGGTTAGAAGTAAAATAACCTCTCATTTTTTTACCTTCGAAAATGATACCGAAATCATCTCCTTCAGAGTTCATTGGGTATTTTAAATTTTCTGGTGCTTTTGTAAACTTACCATCAGCCGATTTTTCAGCTTTGAATAAATCTAACCCACCCATACCTAAATGGTAATTAGAAGAGAAATATAATGTTTTGTCATCATCAGTAATATAAGGATACATTTCATCACCAGGAGTATTAATACTTGGCCCTAAGTTAACTGGAGCGCCAAACTCTTTTCCTTCAACTGTAGATTTCCAAATATCCTTGCCACCAAAACCACCAGGTAACTTAGAGGTAAAGTATAATGTTTTACCATCTGCAGAAATTGCAGGGTGTCCAAATGCTATAGTGTCAATATTAAATGGTAATAAAACAGGTTCAGCCCATGATGGACCTTGTTTTTTACATACATAAATTTGACACTTTAATTGTTTATTTTTTTCTTCTGGACAACGAGTCATATACATCACATCTCCTTTTTTAGAAACAGAAACTGATGCATCATTCATTTTAGAAACGATGTTAGCACCTAATGCAACTGGTGTACTCCATTTACCGTTTTTATCTAAAGCTGTTTCATATAAATCTGAGTGATTTTGTCCAGTATTTACATCAATTGAACCTAAACCACCTTGACGAGTAGACGTAAAAATTAATTTATTTCCTTTTTTATCAGAATATGCTGGACTAAAATCAGATTCTTTAGAATTGATTAAAGCCATATTCTCAACTTTTAAACGAGTTTCTGGCGTGTTTTTCGCATCTTTCCATTGTTGTGCTAATTCACAAGACTTTACACCATTTTCGCCAGCAACATCAGATGGAGCTTCTTTTTTATAAGCTGTATATTCAATAATTGCTTCAGGATATTTTTTTTGTGCTTTTAAGCAATCTCCTAACTTAAGATGAGCAATTGGATCAGGATATTTCGCCTTAATTGCCTTATTATAATAAGTCTCTGCGCCTTGCATATCATTTATTTCTTGATAAGAAACAGCAGTTCTGTATAATATTTTTGATTTAGCATCCGCTTTTTTAGTTTTAACGTAAGCTTGCTTGTATAGCTCAATTGCATTAAAGTATTGGTGATGATCAAAAGCGACATCAGCATCTTTTAAATAGTTTTTTTGAGCGTTTACAGAAAACGCAAAAGCAATAACAGCAGTAGTGGTTAGTGCAAAATTTTTAAAGTTTTTCATACGTTGTTTTAATTGTTTTTTAAATACCTTACAAACTTCCTTTAAACTAAGTTACATAGTTTCAAAATTGAAATTAAGCGACCCAAAATAAGGTTATATCATAAATTTACTAAACGTTAATAGGTTGCTAAGATATAGATTTTTTTAAAACTGCAAAAATTTTAAACAAGTTTTTAACTATTTTGACATAAATCATAATTTTTACAGATGCCTAAAGATTCAATGAAAGGCCTATTTATTTTCAAAAAGCTTTAAAAAGTACCGTTTCTAATAGGAAATAAAGGAATACGATTGATTAAATTTTATGCTACTACAACTCTCTTTTTGGTTGTAATTTTAGAAGAATTTACCAAAAAATGAGTTTTTATCGCTATTACCCAGCTGCTTTTCAGTTAATTAGGGGTCAATTTAAATACCTTATTACAAGATTAACACTATTTTGCAATTGTACACTCATCTTTCAGTCAATTTGTACTAAATTTGAAAACCTCAATTTATATAATAATGAAGCATATTTTTTCAAGCCTTGCCCTTACCTTCGGAGTCATCTATTTTTCATCATGCAACAATTCACATACTTATGATAAATACGTTAAAGAATTAGATAGTTTAAAGATTGTAGTTGAACAATCTGTGGCAAATTTTAAAACCGTTGATAGCGTAGAGTGCTATAATGCCTATTCTAAGCAGTTTACTTATGCGGGTTATATTAACGTGAATTTAAAAGACACCGTTCCAAGAAGCACAGCGGAAGCGCTACAAACATTTTATATGTTGGGTCGCTCCATGGTTAATTACCTTGCTATGCGTCCAGTTTGGTTATCTGAAGCTCAAAAATCAATTTCTCAATTAACACATTTATCTCATGACCTAAGAAATGGTAGTGTTGAAGATAAAGAAGCTGTTGAATTTATTAATGAAGAAAAAAAGGAAGCTGAAAAGATTATTGAAGAATTAAAAGAAAACACAGAAGTTATTCGTGTTCAAATGGAGCAATTTGCCTTAACCTTAAATGTTGCCGAAGAAGTAGTAAAAAAACTAAATCAAGGAGTATTACCAGAAGTAATGAAGCCAGAAATTAAAGCTCAAAAAGAAATGGACTAATCCTAATGCATAAATTCATTTTCGTTATAGTATTTTTTGTTTCTGCATTAACACCCATTAAGGCTCAAAAAAATACGGACGACCAATTAGCCATGCAGTTTTATGAACAGAAAGAGTATGACAAAGCGGTTGTTTACCTTGATAAATTATATGATAAACTTCCAGATGCTTATTTTACTTACTATTACAAATGTTTGCTAGAAACAAAAGATTATAATAAAGCTGAAAAGATTACTAAAAAACAAATTAAACGAAACTCGACTGCAGTAAATTTATATATCAAATTAGGCAAAATTTACCAGCTTCAAAATAATTTAGATAAAGAAAAAGAACAATACAATAAAGCCGTCAAAGAAATGATTCCAGAACAAAACTATGTATTTGTTTTGGCACATGCATTTGAAGAAGAAGAACTCTATGATTATGCTATTGAAGTTTACTTAAAAGGCAGAAAAAATCAAAAAGACACTTATCCATTTTATTACGAAATTGCCGATTTATATAAAAAGAAAGGCGATTTAAAAGCCATGATTAACGAGTATTTAGACGCGATTGAGTTTAGAGAAAGTGAATTATACACCGCTCAATCCAACTTACAACAATCCTTAGGTTACGATGACAAAAATGGAGGCTTCAATAATCCATTACTTAAACAAGAATTACAAAAACGCATTCAACAACATCCTGATAAAACAATTTTTTCTGAATTTTTAATCTTCATACAAAATCAACAAAAAGATTTTGAAGGGTCATTTATCCAAAACAAAGCGCTAGATAAGCGCCAAAAAGAAGATGGGAACAGGCTAATGGATCTTGCTAAATTATGTGTGAGCAATGAAAATTATTCTATCGCCGAAAAATGTTATCAATATGTAATTTCTAAAGGGAAAGATAATCCTTATTATGACGTTGCTTCTGTTGAAAAACTAAATGCTAATTACTTAGAACTAACCACTCAAAATAATCCAAATATTGAGAACATAAATGCACTAAGTACAGCCATTGAAACTACTTTAACAACCTATGGCATTAGTAATTTAACTTTACCCCTTATCAAAAAATCAGCTTTGCTTAAAGCTTATTACTTGAATAAGCCTGCGGATGCAATTCAAGAATTAGAAGATGTTACTACAAAATATACATTTGATAAAAATGCTTTAGCTGAAATAAAATTAGATTTGGGAGATATGAATTTGTTAGTTGGCAATATATGGGATGCATCCTTGCTTTATTCTCAAGTAGAAAAAGATTTCAAATATGAACTTGTTGGCCAAGACGCCAAATATAGAAATGCAAAATTAAGTTATTATGCGTCTGATTTCAAATGGGCCAAAGCACAATGTGATATATTAAAAGGTGCCACAACAAAAACAATTGCGAACGATGCGTTAGATTTATCTTTAATTATTACTGATGCGTTAGGAATAGATTCAAACGAAGTGCCCATCAGTATGTTTGCTTCTGCTGAGTTATTAATTTTACAACATCAGTACGAAAAAGCCATTGCTCGTTTAGATAGCATAAACAGCTTGTTTAGCGAACACACTTTAGGTGATGATATTTATTTTAAAAAAGCAGAAATATATAAACGCACCAATCATTATGCAGATGCTGTAAAAATGTATCAAAATATTGTAGAGTTTTTTCCTAACGAATTATATGGCGACGATGCTTTATTTAAAGAAGCTGAATTATATGAACGCTACTTGAATGATAAAAATAAAGCGAAAGAACTATATGAAGAAATGCTTACTAAATACCCAGGTAGTATTTATGTAGTAGAAGCAAGAAAACGGTTTAGGGATTTGAGAGGCGATATAGTTAATTAAATTTTAAAAATAATAATCAAATATAAATGAAAAAAATAATTATCACGACCTTCATTCTCAGTTTGCTTATTATTACTTATGCTTTTACGCAAACAAAACCACTGTATAATAATGGCGATATTGTATTACAAACTACTAATGGAGAAACAGGTAAAGCCATTCAACTTGCTACTCATAGTAAATTTAATCATTGCGGCGTTTTGTTTTTTGAAAACAATGAATGGGTTGTATATGAAGCCGTTCAGCCTGTTGGTAAAATATCTTTATTAGATTTTAATAAACGAGGTAAAGCGACAATTATGCGATTAAAAAATGCATCAACGATTTTAACAACGGAGGCAATTCAAAAACTTAAAAATATTTATAAGGAGTTTGATCATAAAAACTATGATAGTAAATATAATTGGAGTAATGATGAATTATATTGTAGCGAATTAGTATATAAATTGTATTTCAATGGATTAGGCATAGAACTTTGTAAGCCACGTCATTTAAAAGATTTCGATTTATCAAACCCTTTAGTAAAAAAACAGTTAGATTTAAAATACAACAACCATATTCCTTTAAATGAACCAATGGTTGCTCCTTCGGATATTGAAACATCAAGCTTATTGCAATTAGTCAATTAAATTAAAACTCCACACGTGAAATGCCTATGTTTCCATGAAGCACAAAAACAAATGATGAAACTAGGTAAACCATATAACAACTAAAAAACAACAATTAAAACATATGAAAAACATTTTTTTATTTTCAACGCTATGCATTCTCACGCAAACACTAGTAGCTCAAGAGCAAACCATACAAATCACACCAGTGGTACAATCAGCTGTTATTTATTTAGATGGCGCAGAATTGTATCAGAAAAAAGAAATTAATTTAAATGCTGGAAGGACTCAAATTACATTTAATGGCATTTCATCTAAAGTAATTTCAAAAAGCATACAAGTTACAGCCAGTGGAGATGTTAGCATTTTGTCTGTAATGGACAAATTAAATTTTATATTGGAATCGAAAAGCTCCCCTAAAATCATTGCGTTAAACGATTCTATAAAATCATTATCGGAAAACACTTTATTGTTACAAAACGACAGAGAAGCTTACGAAACAGAAAAAGCGATGTTGTTGAAAAACCAATCTATTGGAGGACAAGATAAAGGTGTATCTATTGTTGAATTGAAATTGGCTGCAGATTCTTATCGCGCACGCATAAAAGAAATTAATTACGAGTTATTTAAAATTGATAAAAAAACAACACGGCTAACAGAATTGAATGATAAACTAAATAATGAAATTCGAGAAATAAATGGGGCTCCAAAAGGGCCAACTGCTGAAATAACCATACTCGTTGCTTCTGCAACAAAGCAAACAATTACGTTAGATTTAAAATATTTAGTGTCGGATGCTGGTTGGGCGCCAAGTTATGATATTGTAACAGAAGATGTAAACAAGCCTATAACGTTAAAATACAGAGCTAAAGTTTATAATAATACAGATGTTGATTGGAAAAACATCAATATCAAATTATCCACTGGCGACCCCATGAAAAATGCATCTAAGCCTGTGTTACAAGACTGGTATTTAAATTTTAATAATAACACCGCATACCAAAACGCTAGATTTATTGATGATGAAAGTAAAAAAAACTATGCTCAATCAACATTGTCACAACAAAATTTATTAAATACCAGAGGCGGAAGAGCTTCAAATGAAGTTTATGTTGTTGACGGCGCGTACCAAAACAACAGTCAGTTAGGATCTAAGAATTTAGAAGATAAAGTGGTTGTGCAAAAAGTCGCGTTAGAAGAAATTGAAATTTCTGACCTTAGTGCAGAGTTTGATATCAAAACAGAATATACCGTTCCATCCGATGCGAAGCCTTATATCATTGATGTAACCACTTATAACCTACCAGCAAGCTACACGTATTTTAGTATCCCAAAAGCTGATAAAAGTGCTTTTATGTTAGCGCGCATTACGGGCTGGGAAGAGCTTGAGTTAGTAGCTGGGCCAGCAAACGTATATATGGGAGGCACCTATGTAGGGCAATCATACATTAATACAAAAAGCACTAATGATACCTTAGATTTATCTGTAGGAAGAGATAATAAAATTATGGTGTCTCGCACACAGTTGAAAGATTTCAATACCGAAAAAGTAATTGGCAATAATAAAAAATCAACCTATAGTTATGAACTTGTTGTAAAAAACAATCGCAAATCTGCTATTACAATTGATATAGAAGATCAACTACCGGTATCACAAAGCAGTGATATTACAGTTGAATCCATTGAATTATCAAAAGGAGAATTAAATCCCTTAACGGGAAAAATAAAATGGAAATATACAATTGAACCTGGTGAAGCAAAAAAAATTAACTTAGCATTCTCAATTAAATATCCGCGTAACAAATCAATACAACTTAAAAAAATGAGAGCGGTAAGTTGTCCGAGTTTTTAAAAACTAACTATGTATATATATAACGTAACTGTAAGTATAGAAAAATCATTGGCTGATGAATGGTTAAACTGGATGAAAACGATTCATATTCCAGATGTATTAGCAACCGGCTATTTTAAAGATAATAAGGTTTGCAAAGTGCTTAATGTAAATGATGAAGGGGAAACCTTTTCAGTACAATATAGTTTTCAGAAAATGGAAGATATAGAGCTGTATCAAAAACATGATGCGCCGAAATTGCAGGCAGAACACACAAAACGCTACGAAGGAAAATATATTGCCTTTAGAACCTTGTTAGAAATCGTCTAATATAAATTCCATTCTACTCAAACGACAATCTTATTAAACTATTTA
>JANXRU010000162.1 GCA_025356715.1 Bacteroidota bacterium | reverse complement strand
CACAACCAATTCAACCTTTAATAAGCGGATAATAGTAAAACATTAATACGAGTTTAATCTTTTCATTAATCATACAAAAGCCACGATAAACGTGGCTTTTGTATGATTATATTTTTAAAAATGTAACCAAAAAAAGTGTATATTCACATCTTAAAAATTTAAGTTTAATAGAGCAAATGAAACAAATTTACATCGTTACCTTTTTGTTTCTGTGTTTTTTAACCAAAGCACAAACGGATATTTTTAAAACTAATCCGCATTTTAAGGAGCATATTGGTATTAAAGAATCTTTTTGGGGTTCAGAAGATGATTTTATGGTCTGTTATCCAAAATCTCATCGTGGTTTATTTACTATGATTTTTGGTTTGGGCTTTGCAACACTCTTAGCAATTACCTATGCTTTAGTCATTCAGCGAAAATCTCACAAAAAGCTATCGGCAGCTAATAAATTGGTAGAAGAAAAAAATAAAGACTTAACCGACAGTATTAATTATTCATCACGAATTCAAAACGCTATTTTACCCCAAATACCCGAAAGTTTTACTTCTCAAAACAGTTTAATTTATTATAAACCAAAAGATATTGTTAGCGGCGATACGTATTGGATAGATGAAATTAAACCGTATAAAATATTTATAATAGCAGATTGCACAGGACATGGTGTTCCAGGTGCCTTATTAACGATGCTCGTTAATTCATCCATACAAAAAGCCTTATTTGAAAATGACTTAATCAATCCAACCGCTATTTTAGGCAGTATTAATTCTCAAATAAAAATGTCATTAAAACAAAATTTAACATCGGCCGTTCAAGATAGCGTTGATATGTCGGTGGCTATTTTAAATAGCGATACACTTAAATTGCAATTTGCTGGTGCGAATAGCCATATATTCATTATTAAAAATAAAGTTGTAGAACTGATTAAAGGGAGTAAATGTACTGTAGGATCTGTTCAAGAGCATGTGACAGAAAGTCCAACCACTACTAGTATTCAGATGAATAAACAAGATAGTTTTATTTTATATACAGATGGTATTGTAGACCAAATTGGTGGTAGTAAAAAACAAAAATTAAAACGCTCTGGATTTCAACAGTTGATCGAATCATCATTAAAAAATTCGTTACTAAGTTCATTGTCCACTAACTTGGATGAATGGAAACACGGTAACGAACAAGTGGATGATATCACGTTAATTGGATTCACCGTATAACCACAGATGAAAGTAACTTATAAAATAAGTTTAGTAACTGCTATTTCTGTAGTAATAGCCAACATGATTGGCACGGGAGTATTTACATCTATTGGGTTTCAAGTAATTGATTTACACACAACCTTTGCCATTTTATTGTTATGGGTATTAGGCGGTATTATGGCACTGTGTGGCGCTTTAACGTATGGAGAAATTGGAGCGGCTTTTCCAAATAGTGGTGGCGAATATATTTATTTATCTAAACTATATCATCCCTTAGTTGGTTTTTTATCAGGTTGGATCAGCTCCACCGTAGGCTTCGCAGCTCCTGTAGCATTAGCTGCTATGGCTTTAGGCAAATATGTTCAAAGTGTATTTAATGGTGTTAACGAAACTGTATTAGCAATTTCCGTTGTATGCATTCTCACACTCATTCATTCTTATAACTTACGATTTGGTGCTGCTTTTCAGCGAGTAGCTACTGTTATTAAAGTCGTATTTATCGTATTATTTATTACCGCTGGCTTTATGTATACACCACAACACAGCATTTCTATTTTACCAACCCAACGTAGCTCTATCGATGTATTTAGTGGCGCTTTTGCGGTATCGTTGTATTGGGTTTCTTACTCTTATTCGGGATGGAATGCAGCAGCCTACATGACAGGCGATATTCAAAATCCTTCTAAAAATTTACCAAAATCCTTATTGATTGGAACCAGCATCGTTACTGTTTTTTATTTATTACTTAATTACATTTTTTTATATACTTCACCAGTTAATGAATTAGCGGGACAAATAGAAATAGGTCATATAAGTGCCCAACACATTTTTGGACAACAGATTGGTAATGTAGTAGGTATTGTGATTGCGTTACTATTAGTTTCTTCTATTAGTGCTATGATATTAGCAGGTCCAAGAGTAGCATCTTCTATAGGAAAAAACATAGCTCCTTTAAAAGTGTTTGCTACAGAAAACAAACAAGGCGTACCTTATGTATCTATCATGACACAATCTGTTATTGCTATTATTTTAATTGCTTCAGCTAAATTTGATGATGTATTAAAACTTATCGGTTTTGTATTAACCGTATTTACTTTTTTAACGGTACTTGGTGTTTTTATATTACGCACGAAATTTAAACACATCGAAAAACCCTATAAAACATGGGGTTATCCGATTACCCCTATTCTATTTTTAATTATTAATGCATGGATTTTATGTTTTGGATTTTACATTGAACCCAAAATGAGTTTATACGGCTTAGGCTTAATAGCATTAGGCGTAGTTGTTTGGTATATATTAAAACAACTATCACCAATAAACACATTAGATAAAAACACTAGTATTGAAAGCGAAATAAAATAAAAATACAACTTATGATTAAGACTCTTGTTGCCTGTTCTGGATTAGTATTAATGGCTTGTTCAACGTCTAACCACGAAAAAGGAACTCACTTACTGAAAGATTCAACCTCTGCAAAAGAAGTTACATCAACATATGTAAACGATACTATACAAAAATATACTGCGACAACCAATTGCGCTAATGACAGTTTAAATGCCGTTGCTAATATCATGTCTGGCATTTCTGATTCTAATCATTTGTTTAAAGACATCCAAAGTTCAAACGACTTTAAAGTGTTTAGTAAAAATTTTGATAAACGCTGGATGTCCTTCGATTCAAGTCGATTGAGTAATCTGCGTAGATTTAAAGATGAAGAAATTTCAAAAATTGTAAAAACACAACCAACACTTTTTTATCCATTTTCAGGGCCAGACATTTTATATTCTCAAACCTTTTTTCCAGACGTTGACAAATACATTATGATTGGATTAGAACCTGTTGGAAGCTTCCCAGAGTTTAACCAAAAAGAAAAAGATTCCTTAGACACCTATTTCTCAAAAGTAAATACATCACTTAATGCTATATTAAAATTCAGCTTTTTTAGAACTCAAAGTATGAGTAAAGATTTACGAAATGAAGAAGTAGATGGCACCCTACATTTATTAGTATTGTTTTTGAAACGCACAGGGAATACATTATGCTCTGCAAAACCTGTAACTGTTGACTCTACAGGCGCTATAAAATACATTTCCACTTTTTTAGATTTAAAAAAATTAAGAGCAAACACAAAAGGAGTAGAAATTACCTTTGCAGATGTTAATCATCATCCTAAAACAGTGTACTATTTTTCTTTAAACGCATCGGATGGAGGCTTAAAATCTAATAAAGGTTTTGTAGCTTACTTAAAAAATATGGGGCCTATCAACTCATATTTAAAAGGCGCTTCCTACTTAATGCATAAAAATTATTTTTCCATTATTCGAAATACCATTTTGAATCAAAGCCAGCATGTTATACAAGATGATAGTGGCATGGCTTTTCATTATTTTACAGAAAGCAATAGTAAATGGGATTATTCTTTTTACGGAAAATATTTAAAACCAATCCCCATGTTTTCAGCCTTTTACCAGTCTGATTTAGATTCGCTGTATAAACAACAAGGCTCTAAACCAATAGGCTTTGGCATCGGATATAACTTTAAAGACAAGAATAGTAATTTTATGATTGCAACTAAGCAACCATAAATTACTTTGCCGTTAATGTAATATAAGGAATAATTATTTCTTCTAAACTCACGCCACCATGCTGAAATGTGTTTCTGTAATACTGCACGTAATAGTTGAAATTATTAGGATAAGCAAAAAACTTATCTTCACGCGCAAATACAAAACGAGAGCTCACATTTTGCTTTGGTAAAAAAGCATCCGACGGATTTTTGATTTCAAATACTTCTTTAGCATTGTAATCAAGTGCCCTACCCTGCTTGTAACGCAAGTTAGTATTAACCGTTTTATCGCCAACTATTTTCGTTGGTTCTTTTACATGAACCGTTCCGTGATCGGTGGTAATAACCAATTTAGCTTTTTTAGAGGCGATAAACTTAATCATTTCTAGTAACGGAGAATGTTCAAACCACGATAGCGTTAAACTTCTATAGGCAGGCTCATCATCAGCTAATTCACGTATCATCTCTGATTCCGTTCGTGAATGACTTAACATATCCACAAAATTATAGACAATCACATTTAATTTATTATTCATTAAATTACTCATGTTTTCCGATAATTTTTTACCTGCTGCAAAATTGGTTATTTTATTATATCCAACTTTTACATCCTTTCCTAAGCGTTTTAATTGTGCGTTTAAAAAATCTTCTTCATGCATATTTTTACCACCTTCATCTTCATCATTCAACCACCAATCTGGGTGACGTTTTTCCATCTCGCTTGGCATTAGACCTGAAAATATGGCATTCCGAGCGTATTGTGTGGCCGTAGGTAAAATACTATAAAACAATTCTTCATTCTCTACTTTAAAATAATCCTGAATAATAGGCTGTATCATTTTCCATTGATCATAGCGCAAATTATCAATAACCAATAAAAAAGTACAAGAGTTTGAATCTAAATTAGTAAAAAATTTATTTTTCAATAACGTATGACTCATTGTTGGAGGATTTTTATCAGTTCCATTCAGCCAAGAAATGTATTTTTTTTCGATGAACTTAAAAAACTGAGCATTGGCATCTGCTTTTTGCATTTTCAAAACCTCCAACATTCCTTTATCTTGATTTTGATCAATTTCTAATTCCCAATACACAATTTTTTTAAAAACCTCTTGCCACTCTTGCCAATTAAGGTTATCAGAAAGCGTCATCCCAATTTGACCAAACTCCTTACGGTATTCTGTATTTGTTTTTTCGGAAACTAAGCGCTTGTTATCCAGGGCTTTTTTAAGAGACAATAAAATTTGATTTGGGTTGACAGGCTTTATTAAATAATCGGCTATTTTACTACCAATTGCGTCTTCCATAATATATTCCTCTTCACTTTTGGTAATCATAATAACAGGTAAATCCTGTTTGATTTGCTTAATTTTGGTTAGGGCTTCTAGTCCAGAAATACCAGGCATATTCTCATCCAATAAAACAGCTGAAATATTATTATTTTCTTTTACAACATCTATAGCTTCGTCGCCACTTAGTGCGGTTATAATTTCATATCCTTTAGAATTTAAAAATAAAATATGTGGCTTCAATAAATCTATTTCATCATCTGCCCAAAGTATCAATGTTTTATCCATAAAAATTGTTTTTTTTAAATATACGAAAGTATGCTGCTTTTATTGTGCAATTAACATTAATTTAGATTA
>JANXRU010000085.1 GCA_025356715.1 Bacteroidota bacterium | reverse complement strand
AATGATTATGATTTGTACAATAATAGCATAGAATGTATTTTTGCCCGATTTTTCTTTAGAGATTTCTTCTTCAGCGCCATGAATTATTTCTTTAATTTCTGACCATGTTTTAATTAATAAAAATAAACCACCTCCAAATAGGATTAACGTTTTACCAGATACTCCATATCCTGCTAAATGAAAAATAGGATTAACAAGACCAGCAATCCAACCTATACAAAACAATAAAACAGTACGAACCACTAATGCCAATAGTAGGCCAATGGTTCTAGCTTTAGACTGAAGTTCACGAGGTAATTTGTCAACAGCAATGGAGATAAATATGATATTATCAATCCCCAATATAATTTCTAAAATGGTTAAAGTCAATAAAGTTATTAATCCATTAATGGAAAGTAAATTCGAGAAATCGTTGGCCCAACTGTGCATAATTATATTAAAAGACAAATATAATGGCTTTTTTTTGGCTAACCTAAAAAATTATTCTTATTGATTATCAATACGTTATGCGTTTATTTAGTACTATGTGTTGCATAGTACTAAATAAATAATCTATCTTTGTATGGCCAACTAATAAAGATGGCACAGTACTAAAAAATGTTCTTTGATTTTTAATGATTTTATCCTGTATAGCTATCATGGTAAAATAATTAATACAAACACAACTTTATTGAAATCGCGATTTGACGAATTTGTGAATTACTAGAAGAACGATAAAGAAAATAAAAATAACTAAAAATTAAAAAAATGAAAACAACTATAAAAAAATCACTTATCATTTTAAGTGCAGGTTTATTAATAGCATTTAAAACTCAAGCTAAAGAAATTGGGAATCCGAATACAACCATTGGAGTTAATGTTCTTAAAGAAATTAAAAATCAAATTACATTTCCAAATTTCATTCAAGAAACAAATCATACAGAAGAAGTAAAAGTGGTGTTTACTGTTAATGAAATTGGTAAAGTCAATTTGGTTATTGCAAATACAACTAATATATTCTTAAAACAATCAATTGAAAAACAGTTTATGAAGTTAACACTTAATCAATTGAAAGCAAACCATACATACGGAATTCAATTTAACTTTAAAACAATATAAAATTATGGTAAATTCAGAAAACACAAAAGCTCAAATGCGCAAAGGTGTTCTCGAACTATGCATACTTTCTATCCTTTCTCAAGGTGACGCTTATCCTACTGAAATTATTGAGAAATTAAAAGAAACAAAGTTAGTAGTAGTTGAGGGAACTCTTTATCCGCTTTTAACCCGGTTAAAAAATACAGGATTGCTTAATTACCGATGGGAAGAAAGTAACTCAGGGCCACCACGCAAGTATTATATGCTTACCGAAATTGGCCAAACCTATTTAAATGAATTACATCTGTCTTGGTACGAATTGGTAGATGCCGTTAATAAAACTATTACAAAAAAATAATCTCAAAAACATTTAACATGAATAAGACAGTAACCATAAATATAAGCGGCATTATTTTTCATATAGAAGAAGAGGCTTATGATAAATTAAGTAAATATTTAAATACCATTAAAGGCTATTTTAGTAAGGCTGATGGCGGTAGTGAAATTATGAGTGATATAGAAGCTCGTATCGCAGAAATGCTACAAGGCAAAACAAGCGCTATTAAACAAGTTGTTTTAATGAGCGATGTAGATTTTGTAATGGATAACATGGGTAAACCTGAAGAGTTTGCAGGTGATGAACAAACGAACTCAAATAATACGACAAACACTGATTATACTGAGAATGTAAGTAATGAACCAGTAAAAAAACGCTTATACCGTGATGGTGATAGTAAAGTATTAGGCGGTGTTTGTTCAGGTATTGGTCATTATTTTGGTTTTGATCCGGTGTGGTTGAGAATAGCGTTGGCGTTACTTTTAGTATTTGCAGGCACAGGTGTTTTAATTTATATCATCCTTTGGATTGCTATACCTGAAGCAAAAACAATGACTGAAAAGCTTGCTATGAAAGGTGAAAAAGCCGACATCAATAATATTTCTAAAGCGGTGAAAGAAGAAGCTGAGCAATTAAAAAAACGAATGGAAAAATACGGTAAAGAATTTAATAATATGGCTAATAGTGGCGCTCCAAGAAATGCAGCTGAAAAGTTGGTGGACTTTTTAGGTGATTTATTCGGAAATATTGGACGGGTAATTCTAAAAGTGATAGGTGTTTTGTTAGTGATTTTTGGGGTAATATTCTTTTTAGGTTTAACAAGTTCAGTTTTCGGAGCATCATTTTTTATGAATAGTAATAATGGTGGCGAATGGATTGATCTTATTTTATTAGATGGAAAGGATTTTTATATTGGAATAATAGGAATTGCCATATTTGCCGGAACGCCTATTATTATGATGATTTATGGTGGTATCAAAATTTTATTTAAAATAAATTATAGTAACCGTTGGGTAAATTTAAGTGCAGGCGTTTTTTGGTTGCTAGGTTTTTTAATGCTGGTGTATGTTGGAATTAAAACAGGCACTGATTTTAATAAAACGGCGAAAGTAAGAGAGAGCATTACAGTTAATCAGTATGAAACCCTTTATTTAAAAATGAACGAAACGGCTGTAAATTATGGAGAATTGAGCGAAAGTGATGATGGTAAAGAAGGCGAAAAAGATTTCGAAATACGAAAAAGAGATAATGATTATATGATTGGAACAAATAATGGTAAAAAATATTTATTAGGTTATGCACATCTAAACATTATAAAATCTCAATCTGAAAAAGTTGAAATAGTAATAGTGAAGGAAGCTAAAGGTGGCGATAAACAAGTGGCAACATTACGCGCAAAAAACATTTCTTACTTTGTTTCTCAACATGATAGTACGATAGAATTTGATAATATTTTTAAAGTTATGAATGCAGATAAATTTAGAGTGCAAGATGTAACCGTTATTTTTAAAGTTCCCGTTGGTAAGACTATTTATCTGGATAAATCATTAGTGTCTTTGTTTTATGACTTAGAAAATGTAACTAACACTTACGATGGTGATATGATAAATCGCCGATGGATAATGACTGATAGCGGACTAAAATGTGTTGATTGTGACGGTATTATCTCTAATTCAGATAAAGATGATGATGAGGACGAACCAACTAATACAACAAAAAATGGCGATGTAAAAATAACCGTAAATGGATTAAACATTAAAGATAATGATGGTTCTATTAAAATAGATAAAGACGGAGTTCATATTCAAGATAAAAATGAAGATATTAAATTGGATAAAAACGGAGTTCAAATTAATTCAAAAAAATAAAATCGATACGATGTATTTTGTATACTGATTCATATTAGTATACAGAATACATTGTATAATAATATTATTATATAAGAACACACTACACACAAAAATCATGAAACCACTACTCATTATTTTAGTCATAATTATACAATCTACATTTTTAGTTTCTCAAACAACTATTAAGGGTAAATTAGTTACAAAAGAAAATGAACCACTACCCTTTGCAACGGTGGCTTTAATCAAAGCAAAAGATAGTAGTATCGTAAAAGGTAATTACACTAAGGAAGACGGCACATTTGAATTTGAAAAAACACCTACTGGAAATTATATAATCAAAGGGATGGTAGTAGGGATGAGTAATAAATTTTCAAATTCTTTTGAAATAATAGAGAATCAAAAAGATTTTCTATTAGAAAATCTAATCATTGAAAAATCTGGTGTTGATCTTCAATCGGTAGAGATTGTTGCTATTAAACCATTAGTAGAGTTTAAAAATGGAAACATCACCTTAAATGTTGAAAATTCAACATTAGCTGCTGGTAATTCTGCTTATGATTTATTGAAGCGTGCGCCAGGTGTAACCATTGATAACAATAATAATATTTCAATACAAGGAAAAAAAGGCGTAAAGATTATGATTGACGGGCGTATGCAACAACTCTCTCCTGATCAATTAGCTAATATGTTGCAAAGCATGAGTGCGGAAGGAATTTCGACTATTGAGATAATGAAAAATCCATCCGTGAAATATGATGCAGAAGGCACTGCTGGTATTATTCAAATTAAAACAAAAAAAGCAAAATTAATTGGTTTAAATGGGAATGTAAATTCAGGAGTTAGCAGAGGCGAATTTTGGAGTGGTAACGGAGGGTTCGCTTTAAATTACAAAGCAGAAAAATTTGCCATCACGAGTAATTTTAATGCTATACAACGTAATAGATTAACAACGATTTTATTAAACAGAAAAATAAAAACAACTGGCGAAGATTTAATTTTCGATCAAAAAAGCGTAGAGACAAAACAAAATCAAGCTAACGATTATAAACTTGGCGTTGACTGGTTTATTAATAGTAAAACAACGTTAGGTGTTGTATGGGATGGAGGTACAGGAAGCCCTAATGAATCTGGAAAAAACATTACCAACATTTTAGGAAATAATACGGTTGGGTTTAATTATTTGGAAGCTCTAAGTACAGTAAAAAATAATTGGAATAATAATAATATAAATGTTAATGCCTTACATAAGCTGGATACGTTGGGTGCAGAAATGGATGCGTCGTTCAATTATACTAAGTATCAAGAGAAGGGAAATAACGGTTACGGAAATTATTTTTATGATACCTCTAATAATTTAGTGGGTAATCTATTTCCGAATGTGTATAAAAACACCATTCATTCAGATATTGATATGTTTATTGGCGCATTGAATTTTAAAAAGCCACTTGCTAAAAAAACCACTATAGAAACAGGTCTAAAATATAGTGGAGTAAACACAAATAATGATTTTTTGTTTGAACGGAAAGATACTATTAGCGATAATTATTATAACGACTTAAATTACAGTAATAATTTTTTATACTACGAAAAAGTAGCAGCGGGTTATTTTAATTATCAAAAAGAATTTAAAAAACTATCGATGCAGTTGGGCGTAAGGGGCGAGTATACCAATGCCATTGGCTTTAATAAAACCATTAATTCAAAAAATACCCGGGAGTATTTTCAACTATTTCCAAATATTAGTTTTGATTACAAGGCTTCTGAAAAACATGCTATACAGTTTTCATATAACCGTCGTATTAATCGACCTGATTACTTTCAGTTGAATCCTTTTAAGCATTATATTGATCAATACACTGCTAATCAAGGGAACCCTTTTTTGAATCCTGAAACAAGTCATAACTTAAGCTTAACGCATTCCTTTATGGGAGCGCTATACAACACGTTGTCGTATAGTAGAACTGAAAACTCAATTATGGAATTGATATCACAAAATGATGTAACCAAAGAAACAACTCAAATTTCAAAAAATATAAATTCAGTAAATCAATTTGCCTATAATTTGTTTGCTTATATTCCTGTAAAAAAAATATATGTTGCTCAACTTGATTTTAGTGCTTGGTATCAATCATTTGAAGGGAATGTCAATGGTGTTAATTTCAACTTTGGAAAGCCCTCTTTTCAAGTGAGTTTAACTAATGAATTTATTTTACCAAAAGAATTTAGTGTAGAATTATCTGGGCAATATACAGGGGCTTTACAGTATGGTATTATGCAATTGAAGCCACAAGGTAGTGTGGATATCGGACTTAAAAAAAATCTATTCAAAAATAAATTTACGATTAAACTCAATGCATCCGATATGTTTTATACTAGCGTAACTAGAGTATCGTCAACTTTTGACAATCAAAACTTCACATTTAAACAATATGCAGATACAAGGCGAGTACGATTCACTATTACTTATAATTTTGGTAATACTAAACTAAAATTTGATGAACATAATAAAGGTAATGAGGCAGAGAAAAATAGATTGAAAAAGAATTAAATAAATGCTTTGATAAATTCAATAACAATGAATAAAATAATCACCATACTATTTGCTAATCTTTTATTAATCATTCAATCATCTTCTGCTCAAATCTATAAAGGCATTGTAATAGATGGTAAAACAAAACAAATCATTGCTTATCCTAATGTTGGAATTCCAAGCAAAGGATATGGTGTTGTGTGCAATGAGTTAGGAGAGTTTACTCTAAAGATTACAACTGAAAAAGATAGTGATATTGTTCAAGTTTTTTCTATAGGATATAAGCCTTATTATCTGCCTGTGAAAAAGATAAAAGAAACAGGAGAAAATAATGTACTAACTATTTCATTATCAGAAGCATCTTTTGAACTAGCTACCGTTAACGTGAGACCAAATGATTATGAAACAAAAATTGTAGGAGGTAAAGATGTTGGTGAATTTAAGTGCGAAGGAAAAATAACAATTGGAGG
>JANXRU010000075.1 GCA_025356715.1 Bacteroidota bacterium | reverse complement strand
GAACATCATGGTGACATAATTGGTGGAGGACAAAGAGCCCCAACTTACATACTCCCTAATTTGAATTTCGGAATTAAACTTGGTTACAAAATAAAGTAAGTTTAACGTACAGGCTATGGTAAATGTTTAATGGACTATTTTTATTTATTTCTTTTGCTTGATCAAAAGAAGCAAAATTCAAGGCGAAAAGCCAAATCCATTTTTCGTCGCGCAAAAGCCTTCGCAATGCCGCCAAAAAAAATGTAGTTCGCACCGTTCGTCCACACCTACCGCACCATTACCAACGTATGCAGTAAAAGGCGCAGAAGCCACAGGCGTATGGTATTTTGTTTAGTTCCCCACTTTTCAACACATTATATTAATATTTAACATACCACCCTAAAAACCGCTTAAAATTGTATATTTAAAGTTCAGATTTTATCAATTTTATGTCAAGAGAACAGGCTAAAGCCATTATAGAAAAATTGGTTGAACGCTTTGCAGAACATCGCAAAGACTATCATTTAGCGGACTATAATGAACAAAAGGCAAGGCAGGATTTTATAAATCCTTTCTTTAAAGCATTAGGCTGGGACATTGATAACGAAAAAGGCGATAGCGAAGCATACCGAGAAGTTATTTACGAAGATAAAGTAGTAGTAAAAGGTAAAACAAAAGCACCCGACTACGGTTTCAGATTAACGGGCAGTGGCGAAAAACGATTATTTTATGTTGAAGCTAAAAAACCGTCAGTACAAATTAAAATTAATAAAGAATCGGCCTACCAGTTACGCCGATACGGAAGCAGTGCACAAGCCCACGTTTCTATACTAACAAATTTTGAAGATTTTATTATATACGATTGCTCTAAAGTGCCTAACTTAAATGATAGCGCAACAGTAGCTCGTTTAAAGCATATTAGTTTTGAAGATTATGTAAAAGAATTTGATTTTTTATATGACACATTTTCGCACGAAGCAGTTACAAAAGGTCGTTTTGATAAATACGTGCAGGCTAGTGCAAGCAAAAAAGGAACCGATACACTTGATAAACGCTTTGTTGAAAGCCTCGATCAATGGCGTAAATACTTGGCAACAAGTATTGCACTAAATAATAAAAAAATTAATGAAGAAGAATTAAACTTTGCTGTTCAGCAAACAATTGACCGTTTAATCTTCTTACGTTTTTGCGAAGACCGTTCGGTTGAACCTTACGGGCAATTACAAGTAGCAGCATCAAAAGGTGATGCTTATAAAAACTTGCTCCATCTATTTCAACAAGCCGATGATAAATATAACAGCGGTTTATTTGATTTTGAAAAAGATCAAATTACAAAAATTTTAAAAGTAGATAACAAAGTTATTAAAACGGTTGTTGAAGAATTATACTACCCGCTTTGTAATTTTGAGTTTAGTGTAATGCCTGTTGAAATTTTAGGTAATGCCTACGAACAGTTTTTGGGTAAAGTAATTCGTATAACACCTGCACGAGGTGTAAAAATTGAAGAAAAACCCGAAATACGAAAAGCAGGTGGCGTATATTACACGCCACAATATATTGTAGATTACATTGTAAAAAACACGGTAGGTAAATTAATTGACGGTAAAGCTCCAAAAGATATTGAAATAATAAAAATTGTTGACCCTGCTTGCGGTTCTGGTTCGTTTTTATTAGGCGCATTTGAATACTTATTAAACTACCATGCTAATTGGTATCATCAAAATGGTTATGCTACAAAAAAAGGTAAAGACAATCCTTTTACACCACACGGCACATTAACAACTCACGAAAAGAAACGTATTTTATTAAACAATATTTATGGTGTTGATTTAGATTCGAATGCTGTTGAAGTTAGTAAGTTAAGTTTATTGCTTAAATGTATGGAGGGCGAAACCGAAGCCAGTATTAAGCAACAAATAACACTATTTCACGAGCGTGTGTTGCCAACACTTGATAATAATATTAAAGATGGTAATAGTTTAATTGATACAGATATTTACGATACTGAAATAGAGCTAGGTTTTGAGAAAAAAATAAAACCGTTTTCTTGGAAAAAAGCATTTCCTGAAGTATTTAAAAAAAGAGTTTCTACTAGTGATTTAATAACTCAAGAATTAAAATCACATTACAATAAAGTAAAACAATATACCAAAGAGTCAGATGATTTATTAAATAAACTAAGTAATAAAGTAATGGAACCTAAAGTAGAATATGGCGTCCATGGTGGGTTTGATGTTGTTATTGGAAACCCTCCTTATGTAAGGCAAGAGTTATTAAGTGATTTTAAAAAATATTTTGAAAGCCACTACAAAGTATATAATAGCACAGCAGATTTGTATAGTTATTTTATTGAAAAAGGAAAATCATTATTAAGAACTGATGGGTGCTTTGGAATTATTGTTGCCAATAAATTTATGCGTGCAAATTATGGTGAGCCATTAAGAAAATGGCTTAAGCAAGTTAATCTAGTTGAAATAACAGATTTTGGAGATTTGCCTGTTTTTCAAGGCGCAACAACTTATCCTTGTATTTTAGTTTATAGAAATTCTGAGCCGGAGAAACAATTTAAATTCTCTAATATTAAAACGCTTCAATTTACTAGTTTAGAAAAAGAAGTAGAAAAATCACAAACATTACTATCAGTAAAGAGTCTTGATGATGGCGGGTGGAATTTAGCGTCTGAACTAGAACAAAATTTATTAAAAAAAATAAAAATGTATAGCACTCCATTAGGAGAATATGTAAATGGTAAAATTTATTACGGTGTTAAAACTGGCTATAATGAAGCATTTGTTATTGACAACGAAACAAAAAAGAAGTTAATAAAAGAAGATAAAAAATGTGCAGAGATTATTAAACCATTTATCGCTGGAAGAGAAATTAAACGTTATAAATTAATTCAAAATGATAAATATCTGATTTTATTTCCTAAAGGCTATACTAATAAATATGGTAAAAATCCTAAAAATCCTTGGAAATGGTTGCAAGAAACATATCCTTCATTGGCAAGTTATTTAAAATCATTTGAGATTGCGGGAAAAAAACGTACTGACCAAGGTGATTATTGGTGGGAATTAAGAGCATGTGACTATTATCAAGAATTTGAGAAGCCAAAAATTTTGATACCAGATATTGCATTATCATTACAAGGCGCATATGATACAAGTAAAAATTATTGTGTAAACACGGCTTATATTATTCCCGTTGACGATAAATTTTTATTAGCAATTTTAAATTCAAAATTAATCACATATTATTATGCGTCTATTAGCCCATCAATCAGAGGGGGTTATCTTAGGTTTATTAGACAATATTTAGAAACTATTCCTATTAAAGTAAATGAGGAATATAAAAATGCATTAGTTACTCAAGTAGATTTACTTTTAAAATTAAATGAAGAATTGAAAGTAAGTAAACTACAATCAAACATTGAGCAAACAAAACAACGTATTAATCATAGTGAAAATAAAATAAATCAATTGGTTTATGAATTGTATGAATTAACTCCCGAAGAAATAGCCATTGTAGAAGGAGGTAACAATGAGTAAAGACGTTCGCATACAACTAGTATTGGATAATTGGGATGAGTATGTAGATGCATTAACTAAATTATCGGATAAAGAACTCGTAAAAAAATTAGATTTAATTGATATACAATCTCAATTAGCTATTAAACATAAAAACGAGAGTTCATCTCAATTACTTGAAATTTGGTGGAAACAAACCGTTGAAGCCCGTATTTTAAAAGCAGAAAACAACGTTGCGGATTCGCCAAATGAAATTGAGTTAGCTATTGCTGATATTGAAACAACTGTTGCCAAGACCGAAGAACGTGAAGAAATTCTTAGCGAAGACATTCCGCAAAAAAATTATAAGCCTAAAATTAAAGAAGATAACCAAGACCAAATGAGTTTATTTTAAACAAAAATATAATGGCAAAACAAAACGAAAGCAATAAGAATATTCCAAATATTCCTCGCCCAAACTCAGAGGGTTTAGGTAATGTAAAAAATCCCGCTCCGCTGCATTTTTAATGCTGCGGTATCATACAGAAGTATAAGACATACTATATTTGTTACATTACTAAAAATATCTTAAATTAGATTATATAATGTGATATTTGAAACAAGGAGAAAAGCAAAATATTAAAACTGACAAAGCTTACTTTTTAACATTAATGGTTATTTAAAAATCCTTCAAGGTTGTT
>JANXRU010000057.1 GCA_025356715.1 Bacteroidota bacterium | reverse complement strand
AAAACCTTGATTATAAATTGTACTATCTACAAAAATATTATTTTTCACTAAGCCATTTTTGATACCTGAAAATGGCTGAATACACCAGCCACCAGCACGAAATGATTTACAAGGCATTTGAATAACATTAATAATTGCCTGATGATATTTAAAAATAATACCCTCAATTTCTTGATTGTTAAAATCCGCTAATTTATAACGTGTTGTATTAATTCCCCAATGATTATCAATAAAAAATGAATCTTCCCAATGTGGATGAATATGTAAACCTATTTCATGCCCATTAGCCTTTAATTCAACTAATTGCTTAGAAATTTTCTCGTAATCTATTTTACATTGAGTAATATGACTATGATTTTTTAATTGCCATAAATATCCTGCATCAACAAAAAAAATGAAGGGGGTTTGATGTTTTTTAGATAATTCAATCAAATTTTTGGTAGGTTTAATTATAGAATTATCAGCACTTCCAGAAGAAGTACCAAAAAACAATTCATAATCAAAACTCAAATGAATTTCCATAGCTCTACGATTTCCCTTGTGGTGTATAAAGTGTAACTCCTTTTAATTTGTAATTATCAATCATCCATTGATGCATTTTATCTACCTCAATACTATAACAATTTGCTAAGCCTATTTTAAAAGTTTTCATGAAACCTGCATCCATAAATAATTTTATAAAATCATTACATTTTCTTTTTTTAGAAAATACAGGGTTATGAACCTTAGTTTGCATAGTTAAATTTTCACCTTTCTCATCAATTATTTGAGTAGTAAAAATAGTTTGATGATAAATAGGATAAATAAAATCTAGTATAGCATCCTCTAAAGTATGAAAATTTGTCAAGCTATTTAAATCAACACCAATTAATATAATTTTTGCTTTTAACTCACTTAACTTATAAAATGGGCTATAAGAGTTATAAGGTGTTATTTGATTAAAATGATCTTTTATTAAATATTCTGCATATTTACCAAAGGAACAAACAGAATCCGTCGGATGGTTACTACGTTTTACTCCCTTCATTTTACGAAAAACTTCTGTTATGATTCCCATTTTTGAAGGCGTATTTCTTACATCAAATACTGGATTGCTTAATAAAAAATCATAATTAAAACCTCTTGCTGGAAAGGAAGGCATCGCTAATGTTCCATTATCTCCTAATACTTCCAAAAATGCCTTTATAACAGTGTCGGCCCCGCCTTCCACATATCCTATTTTACTTAAACTTGAATGCAGCATTACCACATCTCCATCTTTTATTCCAATTGTTCTTAATTGTTCAATAATTTGCAGTTGAGTAACACTATTATTAGAATTTAGAAGAGTATTTCGTTGTTTTTGTTTACGATTTTTTTTTTGATTTTTATAAAAATCTATCCATTTATCAGGTAATATATCGAGTAAAAATTGACGAATCATTTTTAAAAAATTTCACGTTTTTTAAATTTCAATAAAATCTCTAAAGGTAAATTCGCTTTATTAACTGTAAAATAAGGGGTTAAATCAGGTCCAAAGCTTCTGAAAAATTTCTCAACGCCTTTTAGCATGGAGCCTTCAAAATCAAACATAGTACAACCTAATTCTTTTGCTCTAATAATACAATGAAGCACTAATAAATTATTGACACCTTGTATGCCTGATTTTTTATTAACTCCTCCTAATAAATAGTAACACGTATTTTTATCATAAACACAAAACACATTACCCAACAAATCATTATTTTTATAAGCAGTTAAACTAAAAGAATTTGTATCATCAGAAAAGCTAGTAAACACATTTCTTAATTCTGTTTCATATATATTAGCATCTGTGGTATTTAAGGAATCTATAAAGAACTTGTACAATTCTTCTTTACTCAAGCTATTTTCTGTAACTACTACCTCTTCCTTAATCGCTTTATTAATCACATTTCTATTTTTAGTATCAAAATTAGATTTAATGTCTTCTATTGATTTTTCTATATTAATACGATACGTATAATTTGGAATTACTTTATACTTAGCCCATATAAAAGGTTGAAAATCAATAATAACTGATGGAAAAGCCAACACCATTAAGGCACTTTTTTGATTCGTAAAAAAAGCACACACCTCACTCATCACTTCTTTAGAGAAATTATTAATTGATGAATTATTTTTACTATCAGAAACAAAAAACAAACCACAGTGAGGAGTATATGGTGGCAGCTTCAAAAAAGTAATGCCATACTTTTTAGTATTTAAAAAATAAAAGCCACCTATTAGCTGGTTTTCGTCTTTATAAATTCCCATTAAAGTTAATGAATCTCCATAAATAGATAGCCATTTTTTGCTAGCAAAAACACCAATATTTGGTTCTGCTTTCTCACAAAATACATCTAGGTTATTAATTTGTTTTAAAATCACCTTATCTTATTTCTTTATTAATTGACTATAAACGTCAATCATCTGCTTAATATTATTCGTCCAGTTATATTTTTCTTTTACTTTTTCTCTTGCTGCTTTTCCAACTTTAAGCTTCAACGGCTCATCTAATAAATACTTTTCGATTTCAGTTGTTGTTTGTTCGATATTTCCAACTTCTACCAAGCCTCCAAAGGTACTATTTTCTACAATTTCTTTTAAACCTCCAACATTAGTAACCACCACTGGTTTTTCGCAAGCCATCGCTTCAATAACAGATACACCAAAACTTTCATAATCACTAATATTCACTAACACATCTAACATATTAAAATAATTAGATACTTCAGTGAAATTTATTCTACCAGTAAAAATCACATCATTACTAATGAATAAATCAGCAGCTAATTTTTCCAAAAATTGCCTTTGAGAACCTTCTCCAATTATCAATAATTTCAATTTCTTTTCTGGATGGTTTAATTTAAGTACAGAAAAAGACTTTATTAAAATATCTATATTATATATATCTTCTAGTGCTTTAATACAACCTATTACAAATGATCCTTTTGGAAATAAATTTACAACTTCCTTCTTATTAAACACATGAACCTCCACTCCAAACGGAATAACAATAGCCTCTTTTTTTGTTACAAATTTTAAATATTCTTTAATCGTATAAGATGTTGCGCAAATAGCATCTGCTTTCCGTAAATTATATTTTAAAATAAATTTATTAAGGAAATTTTGCTGAGGAAACTTCATAACATCCGTGCCCCAAGCTGAAATAACAAAGGGATGATAACCGGATAACGCGCCAATTAATCCATAACTCGTAGCATAATGTGCATGAACCACATCTGGTTTAAATTGAGAAATGGCTGTTTTTAATGGCCCTACAAATTTCAAATAAGCAATTTTATTGGTTGTATTTAATTGTTTGGATGGCTCAAATAAAACGGTAATATTTATATTATTTTGATACCATGGGTATAAAGCTTTATTAAAACTAAACAAACCCACTTCTATGTCATTTGATGCTAAACCTAATGCCCACTTTTCAGTATGCTCAGAATAGGTATCAGAAAGCAATAAAACCCGCATAAAAGTAAAATTACTAAACATAACAAGATAATGAAAAATAAAAAATACCTTTATAAACAGCAGGGTTTTAATAACAAAAAACTCTTAAAAAATGTATATTTGTATTGGTATGCGTTTTTCAATTATTATTCCTTCTTACAACCAAATTAAGTTTATTGAATCAACAATGAAAAACATTGTTGATATTAAGCAATTATTAAAGGAACATGAAGTTGAATTAGAAGTTATTGTATTTGATAATTGTTCAATTCCTGAAGTTTTGACTATTTTTGAAAAATATAAAAACGTAATAGACATATTGAAAGTAGAGCCAGATAAAGGACAATATGATGCTATTAATAAAGGGTTGAATATTGTGACTGGAGATTATTGGACTTGGTTAAATACGGATGATTTGATTGATCTAAAAGGTTTAAAAAGTATAATTAACAGCTTAAAAATAAAGCCAGCTGACTATATTTATGGAAACATAGAAATAATCAATTCTGAAGGTAATTCTATTTCAAAAGGTACAAGTGGAAATATTACATTAGAATCTTTAACACAAAATGACGCATCCATTTCTCAACCAGGTTCGTTTTTTAGAACGGAATTCACAAAAAAAATAGGAGATTTAAAGCCTTATAAATTCGCATTTGATTACGAATACATCTTACGAATATTAAAAAACAAAGGTATTATTGTTAAATTGGATATTATCGTAGCGCAATTTAGATATTATCAAGAATCAAAATCCGGAAGTCAAGATGCTAGGTTTTTAATAGAACAATTGAATATTGCTAAACTCTACGGTTCCTCAACTTTTTCAAAATTTAGTATAATATTGCGTTTAAGAATATTAAAAAGAAAAATATTTAATTAATTGGATATAATAAAAGAAATAACGGTTTTTTCGATAGGAGATGCCAATGAATTAAAAACATGGTCGAATGTTCCTTATTTTTTTACTAAAAGTATTGAAGAAAAAAAAATTATAGTAAATAGAATTAATATAAAAGAAAATGTATTTCTTAGTTTATTATATAGATACACCATTTTTATAATACTAAAACTAATTAAAAAAAAATCAAATCACACTTACTTTCGTTCAAAATTAAATTACTATTTAACTAATTGGAAAATACAAAAGGCTGTAAAAAAACATAATCAATCTGATGTTTTTTTATTTTTAACATATAGTTTTAGTACAAAAAAACAAAGCACTAAAAAAATTATACTTTTCAGCGACTGGAGCTATTTATACTATTTAAATATATTTCAAAAAAGAGAACCTATTTGGTTTGAGAAAAAAGCCATTAAGCGCGAGGAAAGCAACATTAAGAACGCAGATATGGTTATTAGTTTATTTCCTAAATCCAATGAATTTAATAATACAACCTACAAAAACAAAAACCAGTATTATTTAGGTAATGTAATTAATGGAAACTATCCTTTGATCAAATTAGATATTATTAATAAAAAACTAAATAGTAACTCATTACTATTTATAGGCAATAAAAAATATTTAGAAGGCGCTAGAGATTTAATTAAAGCATTTAAAAGCATATCTGTAAAAAATGCACCCAATATTGAATTACATATTATTGGCTTAACAAAAGATGAAACTGGAATTGATTTGCCTAATATATTTCATTATGGATACTTAAATAAAGGTAATAAAATAGAAAACGAAACATACTATAAACTAATTACAGGGGCAAAAGCTATTATTAATACAAATCAAGATTGGGGCGCTTTTTCGGCAATGACAGAAGCGATGTATTATTATACCCCTGTTATTACATCTCCCTATCTTGAATTTATAGAAACATATGGTAGTAATATTAACTTTGGTTATTTTGTTAAAAATAATTCGATTGAAGAATTAATTTCAAAAACGGAAACGCTTTTAAATAACTCTAAAGAAATTCAATTAGAATTAATGACTAATGCTCATGAACAAGTTAAGGATTTTACTTGGAGTAACTATTTAGACAAAGTTTTGAAATTAGTTAATCACGAATAGTAAGACATCAGGCGAATTAATAAATTTCCTTTTTTATACCTTTTCACCTCACTAAATAAAATGGTTGAATTTTCAAATAAATAATAGTTTCTATTCTCTTTAACATTAATAACATACGCATTATAAACCTTTAATTCAAAATAAAATTTCAATTTTAATTTTTGAAAAATGGTTAAATTATCTCTGAAAGATTTAAAGTTTATATCAAACAATAAAAAATATGAAAACAACAATGGCTCTATATAATGAATCTCATAATAATTATTGGTAACATTTGAGCTAGTTGTGGAATTAGTATGAATTCTAAAAGCGCATAATTGTTCTGATATATATTTAAGTCCATAATTACTAGAAATTCTTAAAGCAAACTCCAAATCACATATTTGTTTCAACTGAGCATTAAACATGCCAACTTTATGTATAATCGTTTTTCTAAAAAAAATCAAACTTGGCTCTCCAATAAAATTTAAACAAATATTTTCAACAGCCATTTTAGAAATTAATTCAGAAGAAAATACTTTATTTTTTAATATAGTTACATTTTCTAACGTTCTAACTTCGTTAGTGTAATAATTAATTAGATCTGCACTAGGATTATGAGGTAATACAAAATTTCGTTTACAAACAATTAATTGCGTATTATCGTCAATTTCATTTACAAATTTCTGCAAGCAATCAATTGTGATGTAATCGTCTTGAAAAACAAATTTAATCCAAGAACCTGAACTTAATTCAATACATTTATTCCAATTCCCAACTAGCCCTAAATTCTTTTCGTTTTTGTAAAATTTTATTTTTGGATTTAAAGTAGCATACGTTTCAATTATTGAGTTAGTGCTATCAACAGAGCCATCGTCACAAATCACAATCTCATACGCTTCAAAAGTTTGATTAATACATGATTCAATACATTGAACCAAATATTCTTCACCATTGTATGTTGGTATACATATGCTAATTAATGGCTTATTCATTTTTTAACAATTTATGATTATCAATATGTATATACCATCCAGCAGGATTTATAGGAATAGATAAAGTATCTCTTGACTTAATTAATTCAGAATATTTTTTCATATCATAACATTCAAAATTAAATCTCCCTACAAATATAATTATTTGAATGGCAAACAAAATCATTAAACAGGATAATACAACTGACCCGAATTTGTATTCAGAAATCACAATAATTATTGCCCAAACAAAAGTAATAGCTGGCAAATAAAAATTACGAACTCCTCGGTAATAAGGAGAAAGAAGTGATGGTTCATTGCGATAAGCAATCATCGTTGTAAATAAAAATAGAACTCCAGAGACTAAAGAGATAAACAAAAAATTATTTCCAGTGGTTCTAATACTTCTTTTTAAATAAAAAAACATTGAAATTAAAATTCCACAAACAACTATTAGCATTATTAAAATCGGCATTTTAAATGCAAATTTTCCAATAAACAAAAATGCATATTGAACAAATACATATTGTATAAATCCCTTATTAAATAAAATAAATTCGCCATCTACTCTATTTACACTTCCATGTTTAATTAAAGAAATTACTCCTAAAATGCCAAATAATATTGAAATAACATATAAAACAATCCTTCTTTTATCTTGTCTTAAATATTCTTTTTGTAAAAATAGTAAACTAATAAATAAAGGCAATAGAACAGTATAATTAGGGCCAGTCAATCCAGTAATCACAATTATAATTAAATCTATAAAAAACCATTTTGAATTTTGAGAGATATTTGTAGAAGAAAAAATAATTAATGGAAACAAAGCCATTATCCATTGAATATTTGTTAAATTCATTACTATTTCTGATTGCAAAGGAATTAAAATAATCGCAATTGAAATAAAAAAACGTTGAAAAACATTAAATGGTAATCTTTTCCAAATATAGAATAAGAGACAAAAAAAGATGAATAACCATGAAAAACAAAAAATAAAAGGGATTACATATAATTGAATATTAAAACTTATTGCCAAGTTAGCTATTAACCTGGGGAATAAATGAAAATAACCAGCACAAGTATTAAATAAACTATTAAAACCAAAATGATATGCTTCTGCAAAAAAAATGGTTCCTTCTTCTCCCCAAAAATTTGAATTATAAAATGAATCTGGACGACGATAAAAAATAACTACTAATGAAATGATAAATGACATTATCATAAATTTATTTTCCTTAGAGTACTTAATCATTCTGGGTTTATTTTAAACTAACAATTTTAAATTTTGTTCAAATAATTTTAAATCTACGAATAAATCATCATGATTCACAACCTGACATAATTGATAATAATATGGTGTATTTATAGCGCTTAAAGCGCTCCAATAGCAAAAGTTAGGTTTAACACTTCTAATTAATTCCAAAACGGTAATATTTTCTCCAAATAAGGCGTTTGTCATATTAGCACCATGACTTGTTACAAAAAATTTCGCTCGCCTAACAATGGAAATTTGGTCACTAACTGACATTCCTTCAAAATATACTATTTCAAAATGATAACGTTTTAAAATTGAAATAACATCATTCTCATTTGCAATTTTACGGTGCTTCTGCTTAGAACGACTTACATAAACTTTTTCGAAATTATTATGTTTTGTGAAATGGCTTAATATTATAGATTTTACTTCTTTTAATATAAGAGGGTTCTGTTGTCCTGACCAAGCACTATAATTTGGTATATGAAGCAAATTAACATCAACAAATTCACTTTTAGAAATATATTCAATACGGTTAAATTCGAATAATCCAATAGTATCTGTAATATATTTAGGTGAAGTTTCTGGAATTAATAACGTATAACTTTTCAATAAATCTTTCCATGCAATCAATCGACACATCGAATCTACCATCCAATGATAATAATTAGCGCAAGACCAAAAATCAAAAATCAATAAATATGTTTGATTTGCATCTAACTTCCGACGCTTTTTAAATAAATTTTGGCCAACTATAAATCTTAATCCAAATGCAGCTTTAAATATAGGATGTGGCAACGCTGGTAAAAAATTACTAAACCCTTTAAAAACAACTCCATTTCCAGATACAGAAACATGCGTTAACGAAAAAATTTTATTTTCAAACATCTCGTAACTCTTCCACTCATTAAAAAGTAATTTATTTTTTTCATTAAAGTTCAAAGGATAAGGATGCACTACTTGCATTTTATCACTTTTATTATCAACAATATTATACGCAATTGGATTAACTAATCCTTTTCTTTCTAATAGATTTAATAACGCATTAAAAAACACATCAATAAAATGAATAAACTTAATATAAATTCTTCTAATCATTTTTATTAATCCAATGAGAAGCTCCTTTTTTTATGTTATTTAAATAAAATAAATCTTCTTCAGTCATATTTTCTGAATCTTCATACCATGGTAAATGCCTTGCAACGTATATACCTCCAACCCTATATGCGTTTTGAACCCATATTGAGCCATTAGTAAATGGTTTATATAAAGCAAAGGTTGTATCAATTGCTGAATTATAAATATCTTTTTCAACTTCAATTTCCCAAAAATGTTTTTCCCAACTAATTACTTCATTTTTTTTAGCGTAGGAATCTGGTAAATCATCTATTTTTAAAGCAAAGCCAATTTTTTCAATGTTAGAGTATTGATTTAACTTTAGCATTAGGTAGTTCATAAAATCATTTGGACATGAATCAATAGGTAACACATCGGAATCTGTGTATACATAATAATCTGAATAAAAATTCTTATAAACTCCTGATTTCCAAAATGCAAGGTGTCCCACATTTTGATTTAAAAAAATAACTTTTGCGAATGTTGTTTTATAAAACTCTAATAAAGGCTCATAGTTACTGTCATTATCTAAAATGATAATATTATTATAACCAGCTTGAGTCAACCAACTTATTAACTGTTTTAGATAGGTTAACCTATTTCTATTATTTATGATAATAGGAATATTATAGTGACTCTTCAAAGTGTTAAATTTCGATTTAAAGAAAA
>JANXRU010000051.1 GCA_025356715.1 Bacteroidota bacterium | reverse complement strand
TTTCTTTTTCCCATTACAATAGTAATGAATTACTTTTTGGTAAACCGCAACGCTGCCTTGGGAAGTGTAAACTTGTTGGCCGTTTTCACACCATTCAGCGGAAGTCAACCAATGATAATCCTTGGTGATATCTTCTTTCTTTTTACGACCATTACTGAAATAATATGTAGTAGTTAAGGTATCACCACGATGTTTGTATTCAATATATTTTTTCTTGTATTTCTTGTCATAAAATATTTCCCAATTACTTGCCTTGATGAGTTCGTATTTGAGGTAGTAGATTGTATCCATTTTTTTGTCATGGCAGCCTATGTAAAAAGCGTCGACATATTTTTTTATGAAATTGGTGTCTAAGTAATGAACTATTTTCGTGCCTGCTTGCGAGTAACTTTTCAGGTTACAAATAAGGAGAAATAAAGTGATGTATCTTTTCATATTCATATCTGTCCCGCCACTTGCGACTAACTAGCAAATCGGAATGCTTTTTTAGTCCTTGTTAAGGATAGTAAATTTATTTGTTGCTTCACAAACTACTATCCTATTTTCTAAACTTATTTTAAAAGATATCGTATTGCTTTTAAAATTCAAAAAAATCAAAAGTGCTTAATAGAATTAATCAAAAAAAATAAAATGAAACGTTTTAATTAACCTTTAGTATTGTTCACTATCATTAGGAAAATCCTTACTCTTCACATCTTTAATGTATTGCTGAAAAGCGCCCGACATACTTTCGTATAAATTTAAATAGCGGCGTAAAAAACGCGGACTAAATTCATGCGTCATACCTAACATATCATGTGTTACCAAAACTTGCCCATCAACACCACCACCAGCGCCAATGCCAATTACTGGAATGGTAATGCTTTTAGCAGTTTGTTCAGCTAAAGTAGCAGGTATTTTTTCGAGTACCAAAGCAAAACAACCATATTCTTCAAGTAACTTAGCATCTTCTAATAAACGCTTAGCTTCTTCCTCTTCTTTAGCTCTAACGGTGTAAGTACCAAATTTATAAATAGATTGAGGGGTTAAACCCAAATGGCCCATCACTGGTATTCCTGCTGATAAAATTCGTTCAATGGAATCTTTAATTTCACGCCCACCTTCCATTTTCACAGCATGTGCGCCACTTTCTTTCATTATTTTAACAGCCGATAGCAAAGCTTCCTTCGAATTTCCTTGATATGAACCAAAAGGTAAATCAACAACCACTAAAGCCCTATCAATGGCTCTAATAACTGATGAGGCGTGATAAATCATCTGATCCAATGTAATTGGCAAGGTAGTTTCATGGCCAGCCATTACGTTAGAGGCACTATCACCTACTAAAATCACATCAATACCAGCATGATCAATAATTTTAGCCATCGTGTAATCGTAGGCTGTCAACATCGAAATCTTTTCTCCACGACGCTTCATTTCCTGCAATTGGTGCGTTGTTACCTTCTTTACTTCTTTATGAACCGACATTTTAAATAGTGTTTAGTTGTTAGTGTTTAAGTTATATAATGCTTAGCTATTAAAAACTAAAAAATTCAACATTAAAAATTATTATTGGTGCTTAATTTTCAGTAAATCCCCAATTATATAGGCAAAACTAATAATTTATTTGGAGTTATACCTAATGGCTGTATGATTTAGTCTAAAGACGCGAAGTGATTTTTCATAAAGACAATTTAAATAAATCTTTTCGTAGCAGTGGATACGAGACTATTTTTTAAAAAAGTATTGATAAAAAAAGACAAGTATATTGGATTAAATTATACAACTATTTGGTATTAAGTAAAAATTAGTAAATTTGGTGTTCTAGTAATATTAAATAAATGAAAAAAATAGCCCTATCTCTTAGTCTTATATTGGTTGCAGTGGTAACTATTACCTCTTGTAAAAATGATTTAAATGTGTTTTCTCCTGGTAAAGAGTTAGTCTCGGTTTACGGTATTATTAATACAAATGAGCCAGTTCAAAATATTCGAATTAATAAAGTGTTTTTAACAGAGGGCGATGCTAATGTTGCAGCTACTGATAATAATACGATTAATTATGATGCGGGTGAATTAACGGTAACTTTAGAAAGATATAACACAGGAAGCACCGTGAAGCAACCAACATCTCATGGTAGTTTAAAAACAGAGATTATTTTAACTGAAACAGTTATTACAACACCTTCAGGGGCTTTTGGCAACCAACAACGAGTGTATCAAACAACGGATAAACTTTATCATACAGGTGAATATAAATTGATTATTAGAAAAACGGCTGATTTAACTACAGTAATAGCATCTGCTCAAACTGTAGTTGTGGATAGTGTTAGTACAGCGTCAAGTGCTATTATGCCTTTTTATTATATACCAAGTAACCCTTCGTCTTATCCAAATCATGGCCAATATAACACCTCAACACCTCCCTACACTACTCAGTCTAAATACGTTAATTATAGCGTGCCAAGTGTTGATCAAACAGTTAAAATTAAATCGGTATTAAATGCTAAAACTTATGATTTAGTAATGCGATTTCATTATGTAGATAGTTTAATTGGTGGTGGTACAATTGATCAATCGATTGATTTTAATTTTAATGCACAACAAACAACAAAATTAGATGGATCAGAATTTATTACGACTTTTAAATTCAATACCAATGATTTTTATACCAATACAGCATCCGAAATTGCTAAAAAGGCAACTGCAAATGTAAAGAATAGAAAGGCTGATTATTTAGAATACATTGTTTCAGCAGGAACGGAGTCACTCTTTACATTTTTACAGGTAAATGCGCCTTCAACAACCATTGCTCAAGATAAGCCTAGTTATTCAAATATCACTAATGGTGTCGGTATTTTTGCTTCACGTTCTACTTCTATTGTAACTAAGGATTTATGGGCTGATTTTCTTGATAAATTGGCCTGTTATCCTAGTACCTTTCCGTACTTATTTTGCGATAATTTGGGTAAAACAAGATCAGTTACTTGCCCTTAAATAGGCTTTAATCTGACAAAGATTCCCATTATAAACCATCTAAAATGACAAGTTTTAGGTGGTTTTTTTGCTAATTATGTCAGCCTGTCATAAAAAGAGCCCCTATAACCATTGGCACAAACATTGACTGTTGTAAGAAGAATTTTAAAAATAAATCAACAATTAAATAATAAATAAAATGGGAAAAATAATAGGAATAGATTTAGGAACAACTAACAGCTGTGTTTCCGTTATGGAAGGTAACGAGGCAGTTGTTATTCCAAATAATGAAGGAAAACGCACAACGCCATCTGTAGTAGCATTTGTTGAAGGTGGAGAACGTAAAGTTGGAGATCCAGCAAAACGTCAAGCAATTACTAATCCAACTAAAACGATTTCTTCAATCAAACGTTTTATGGGTTCTTCTTTTGACGAAGCAAGCAAGGAAATTCCTCGTATGACTTATAAAGTAATCAAAGGCGACAACAATACACCTCGTGTTGTTATTGATGATAGAAACTACTCAGCACAAGAAATTTCAGCAATCATTTTACAAAAAATGAAAAAAACAGCTGAAGATTATTTAGGAACTACTGTTGATGAAGCAGTTATTACTGTTCCAGCATATTTTAATGATGCTCAACGTCAAGCTACTAAAGAAGCAGGTGAAATTGCTGGTTTAAAAGTAAAACGTATCATCAACGAACCAACTGCTGCAGCTCTTGCTTATGGCATGGACAAAAAAGGCAAAGACATGAAAATTGTTGTTTTTGACTGCGGTGGTGGAACACATGATGTGTCTGTTTTAGAATTAGGAGACGGTGTATTTGAAGTAAAATCAACTGATGGTGATACTCACTTAGGTGGTGATGACTTTGATCAATTAATTATTGATTGGTTAGCTGATGAGTTTAATAAAGAAGAAGGTATTGACTTGCGTAAAGACCCAATGGCTTTACAACGTTTGAAGGAAGCTGCTGAAAAAGCTAAAATTGAATTATCAAGTACTACAAGTTCAGAAATTAACTTGCCATACATTATGCCAGTAAACGGTATACCTAAGCATTTAGTTAAATCGTTGACACGTGCTAAGTTCGAACAAATGGCAGATTCTTTAATTAAAAGAACAATTGATCCTTGTAAATCAGCATTGAAAAATGCAGGTTTATCAACTTCTGACATTGACGAAATTATTTTAGTAGGTGGTTCAACTCGTATACCTGCCATTCAAGAAGCAGTAGAAAAGTTTTTTGGTAAAACGCCAAGTAAAGGGGTTAACCCTGATGAAGTTGTTGCTTTAGGAGCAGCTATTCAAGGTGGTGTATTAACTGGAGAAGTAAAAGATGTATTATTGTTAGATGTAACACCTTTATCATTAGGTATAGAAACTTACGGTGGTGTGTTTACTAAATTAATTGAATCTAATACCACAATCCCTTCTAAAAAAACAGAGACGTTCTCCACAGCAAGTGATAATCAACCAAGTGTACAGTTACATGTATTGCAAGGCGAGCGTCCAATGGCTAAAGACAATAGAACAATCGGTCAATTTAATTTAGATGGCATTATGCCGGCACAACGCGGTATTCCTCAAATTGAAGTAACGTTTGATATTGATGCTAATGGTATTTTATCTGTTTCAGCTAAAGATAAAGCTACTGGTAAAGTACAAAATATTCGTATTGAAGCTTCTTCTGGATTAAGCAAAGAAGAAATCGAAAAAATGAAACGCGAAGCGGAAATGAACGCTGATGCTGATAAAAAAGCGAAAGAAGAAGCAGATAAAATTAATGCTGCTGATGGTATGATTTTCACTTCTGAAAAACAATTGAAAGAATATGGTGATAAAATACCTGCTGATAAAAAAGCAACTATTGAGTCTGCTTTAACAGCATTAAAAACTGCACATGATACAAGAGACATAGCTGCAATCGATTTAGCAATGACTAATATCAATTCTGCATGGGAAGCTGCTTCACAAGACATGAATAACGCAGCGAACCAACAAGGTGATGCAAATGCACAAGGTGGAGCTGAACATGCGAATGCAGAAGCTGGTAAATCAGAAAATGTAACCGATGTAGATTATGAAGAAGTAAAGTAATTTAAGTTTGTAACTATAAAAAGCCTGTTTAATTAAATTTAAACAGGCTTTTTTGTGATATTTTTCAAACCCTATCCATACATACCAAATTGATACTATTAGTAGACCAATCTTAAGTAGTCATACTAAACTTGATTCAGCATCTGTTGGAACCCTGAAACGAATTCAGGGTACGAAACTTTGGACTATTTATAATTTTCATTTAGTATTACTTGGCATTATTATTTAATTGATAATTCTTCCGCTCTGTGTTCTGCCTTTTGTAAGGCTTGTACAATAACGGCTCCCATTTGATGTTCATTAAACGTTTTTAATGCGGCTTCAGTAGTACCGCCTTTTGATGTAACCGATGCAATGTATTCGTCTAAATTTTTTTGCCCGTTATTAATTAAATGAAAAGAACCTAACATCGTTTGTTTTGCTAATATGGAAGATACGTGTTCGTCTAAGCCCATTGCTATTCCTGCATCTATCAAGTGTTTCATGAAATAAAAAAAGTAAGCCGGGCCACTACCACTTAATGCTGTTACTGCATTTAATTGTTTCTCTTCTTTTAAATATAACGTTCGCCCTGTAGTAGATAATAAATTTTCTACCAACATCATTTTATCATGCGATAATTCACTTGATGCACTATAGGCTGTCATGCCCATACTGATTTCTACTGGTAAATTAGGCATAGCACGTACAATGAATTGGTGTTTTAATTGCGTTTGAATAAATGATATTTCTGTACCTGCCATAATAGAAAGCACTACGCTGTTTGGGTTTATTACTTGTTTTAAATCTTGCGCTAAGTCTTTAAAATCCTGCGGTTTTACAGCTAATATTACAATGTTACATTGCGATATTAAAGTATCAGTCACAGTTACTACTTTCCCAATATTCATGGCTGATAAATTGCGCTGTCTATCAGTGTTTTTTTCAACGAGTAATAAATTTTCTTTACTAGTTATTTTATATCTTAAAAAGGAATTGGCATATATTAAACCCATATTACCGCATCCTATAATTGCTATGTTGTTCATTTTCTTTCTTTGAATTATTAGTTAATAAAAAAAGGAGTGCTTATTAATTATAAGCACTCCTTTACATTTTAAATTGGTATTTATTATCTACCTCCTTGTTGTATTGGTTGCCCTTGTTGTTGCTCGGGGGGCATTAATTCGTCCATAGGAACCGTACTTGTTAAACGAGTTTCTAATTTTTTAGCATATTCATTTTGTTTAAATTGTTGTGCTAACATCACTAATCGGCGCATAATTTCTTTTGCTTGATCTATTTCTCTTCCAAAAGCTGCGCGATGCGTTTGTTTTTGTGAGCGATATACTTTGTAATCATTTGCATAAATATCAAATAATTTATCAGATAAATCAATGGCTTTTTTCATATTACCAATTTGATAATAGCCCGCAATAATAGTGTATAGAGTTGCTTCATAACGAACATTAGCATCAGGCATTTTTTCAATACACAAGTCTAATATTTTTTCTGCTTTTTGTTTTTGCCCTTTGTTAATTAAAGCACCAGCTAATGTAGCCATTTGCATTCGCATGTTAGAAGCCATACGTGTACAGTTTTCATCCAAACTAACACCTTCTTTATCTAAACCACCCCAAACAAATTTATTCATTAAATTGTCATACATCGCATCTGTATTAACACGTCCACCCTGAGCCATTTCACTTTCTGTATTTTTAATTGGCATTAAGCGATAAGCTAAACCTTCCAATTGAAAATAATCTTCTAAACCTAAATACGCTTCAGCGCCAGTTGTTACTGCAAAGTAAATAGGGCGTTTCCAGTTATTATGTGCTATTAGATCTAATACCATTAAATCGTTTTTAGTAATATATTGACGATTTAATTCCCATTTAATATTTTTAACTAATCGAGCGGTATCTTTTACAGAGATTACTTTTTCGCGCATAACCTGCATAGAATCTACAGGTATGTAGAATGTTTTAGATGGAAAATAATCATAAGGTTTAGAGCCATAATCTAATTTATTCGCAATATCATCAGACTCCACAAACTCAATGGCTTTTTTCAAATTCATTGGTCCAGTTCCTTTATCCATGATATAAACTACTTCGCGGGTACCTTGTACTAATTTTTCGGCAGGAATAGTAAATGGTACAGGAGCCGATTCGTAAGCTGCACGACGCGCTTGATTGATATACCAGTCTGTTTGCAATAAACTTAAATTAACCACACGTACATCTGTTCTTACCCCTTCCACTTCTTGAGCATACCATAATGGGAATGTATCATTATCTCCGTTTGTAAATAAGATAGCATTTTGTGCACAAGAGTTTAAATAATTCACAGCAAAATCACGACTCATACTTCTTTTCGAACGATTGTGATCGTCCCAGCCATCTGCTGCCATAATTGTAGGGATAATTAAACCGACTAATACACCAACAATAGCAGCATTTTTTGCATTTGTTTTCTTGCTTAAAAAATCAAATATAAATAAAACACCAAAGCCAATCCAAATGGCAAAGGCGTAGAATGAGGCAGCATAAGCGTAGTCACGCTCACGGGGTTGGTAAGGATATTGATTTAAGTAGAATACAATAGCGAAGCCTGTTAGTAAAAATAATAAAGATACAACCCACATGTTGCCTTTATCATTCTGGTATAAAAAGATAAATCCAAATATGCCTAATAAAAAAGGTAGGGCATAAAAAGAATTACTTGCTTTGTTATTATCAGCTGAGTGAGGAACAACAGCCGTATCGGTATCTAAACGCCAATCATCAATTCCTTTGATTCCTGTTTTCCAGTTACCTTCTAAAGGATTACCTGTTAAACCTTGTATATCATTTTGACGACCAATAAAATTCCATGCAAAATAACGTAAGTACATATATCCAACCTGATATCGAACAAAATAAGTTAAGTTGGCCATAAATGTTGGGATTTGAATTTCCTCCATTTGTCCAGATTGCTCGTTCATTTTTGTTTTTGTTCTGTGATGTTCCTGAACATTACCCCAATAACGGTAAGAGGATTCGTGGTTACCTTGTTGACTCCACATACGAGGAAAAATGGTACAATATTCTTTATCATAAGCAGGAATTGATTTTTTACGATCATCAACTACTTTGTATTTATTTGATTTTTCATCTTTCGCATAAACTGGTTCTCCATCTTTAAAATTTTGATTGTCAGTTGGAGCATTGTAATATTGACCATAGGTTAAAGGCCAATCGCCATATTGTTCACGATTTAAGTAAGATAACATGGTAATGGCATTTTCAGGATCATTCTCATCCATTGGCGTATTGGCCTGTGAACGAATAATTAAAACAAAGAAAGACGAGTAACCAATTAATAAAGTAGCAAAAGAAACTAAAACTACATTTAAAGTATTACCACTTTTAGTTTTTAAAACATTGATGCCATATAATAACCCACCTAAAACAAGGATTCTTGTAAACATAGCACCTGCGCCGTTTCCGGAAATAACAACGACAGCTGTAAATAAAATGGCTTTATAAAAACCTAATTTATAATAAGATTCTTTTTTATTAACCGTGTACATAATTAATGACGTTAACGAAAAGAATAGTAAAATAAAATAGACGATAGAGCCCATATTGAAGCCCATACCGAGCTTGTTTACAAAAAACACTTCATAATCAGCAGCAAACTTTACAATTTTTGGAATCATAATATTTTGGATACCACCCAGTAATACCAATGAGATGATACCAGTTATAAAAAATGATTTCCAAGTAAAAGGATATTTTTTGAAATAGTACACGAAGCAAATGGCAGGTATTACTAATAAATTCAATAAATGGACGCCAATTGATAAACCCATTAAATAAGCAATAACTACTAACCAACGCATGGCGCCAACAGGGTTTTTTGTATCTTCTTCATCCCATTTAAGCACTGCCCAAAATACAAAAGCAGTAAAGAATGATGACATAGCATAAACCTCGCCTTCAACAGCAGAAAACCAAAAAGAATCAGAGAATGTGTAAGCTAAAGCACCTACAGCGCCAGCACCTAAAACAGCAATTTGCTTAGCAGAAGTAAATTCTTCGCCTTTTTTAACAATTGCTTTGATACCTAAACGGGTAATACTCCAAAATAAAAATAAAATAGAGAACGAACTACATAAAGCAGACATAATATTAATCATTTTACCCGCTAATGCTGGATCACCACCTGCTAATAAAGCAAAGAAACGACCAACTAATAGGAAGAATGGTGCTCCAGGAGGATGACCAACTTCTAATTTATAGGCACACGCAATATATTCACCACAATCCCAAAAACTTGCTGTTGGTTCGATTGTAGATATATAAGTAAAAGTAGCGATAGCAAATACTATCCATCCAATAAGGTTATTTTGTTTTTTAAACTGCATATTATTTTTTTAAATACGATAAGATGCGAATTTAATCAAAAAAGGCTCTTATAACATTAGTTAATTTATTTTTTATGATTTTTTTGTAAATGAAGATATTTTGCTATTTTTGTCGCCCGAACTTTTACGGAAGTTTAATTGTCCGATGGTGTAACTGGCAACACGACTGATTTTGGTTCAGTAGAGTCTAGGTTCGAGCCCTAGTCGGACAACAGAGAAGCCCTTCTTAAATATTAAGAAGGGCTTTTTTCATTGATAATTTATAAAAAAGTTATTTTTTAATTACACCCAATTCTAACCCTATTTTTTCGAAAGCCGCTAAAGCTTTATCTAAATGGGCTTGTGTGTGAGCTGCTGATAATTGAACACGAATACGAGCTTGTCCTTTGGCTACTACAGGGAAGAAAAAGCCAATCACATAAATGCCTTCATCTAATAATTTATCTGCAAATACTTGTGATAATTTCGCATCATACAGCATAACTGGAACGATAGCAGAATCGCCTTCTTTAAATTCTAAGCCTATTTTTTTTAAGCCTGTTTTAAAATACTTGATATTAAACTCTAATTTATCACGTAATTCGGTAGTTTCGCTCAACATATCAAATACTGCAATAGAAGCACCAACAATACTTGGTGCTAAAGAATTCGAAAATAAATAAGGGCGAGAACGTTGGCGGAGTAATTCAATCACTTCCTTTTTGCCAGTAGTAAAGCCACCCATAGCACCACCTAAAGCCTTACCTAAGGTTCCTGTAATAATATCCACACGATTCATTACATTTTTTAATTCAACAGTTCCTCTGCCTGTTTTACCAATAAATCCAGAAGCGTGGCTTTCATCAACCATCACTAAAGCATTGTATTTGTCTGCTAAATCACATATTTTATCTAACGGTGCTACAAAACCATCCATGCTAAATACACCATCAGTTACAATAATGCGATAACGTTGTGCTTGTGCTTTAATTAATTGTTCTTCCAAATCAGCCATATCACAGTTTTTATAGCGGTAACGTTGGCTTTTACACAAACGCACGCCGTCAATTATTGACGCATGATTTAATTCATCAGAAATGATAGCGTCTTCTTCGCCAAACAAAGGCTCGAAAACCCCACCATTAGCGTCGAATGCAGCAGCGTACAAAATAGTATCTTCTTGTCCTAAAAAAGTAGCAATCTTTTTTTCAAGTGTTTTATGGATATCTTGAGTTCCGCAAATAAAACGAACGGATGACATGCCGTATCCGTGAGTATCCAAAGCCTTTTTAGCTCCTTCAATTACTTTTGGATGAGATGATAATCCTAAATAATTGTTTGCACAAAATATGATTACTTCTTTGCCGTCACTTACCTTAACCTGCGCCCCTTGAGGCGTAATGATAATACGTTCTTTTTTAAATAAACCGTTTTGTTCTATTTCGGTTAGTTGCGCTTGAAGATGATCTTTGAATTTTCCGTACATAATTATTGAGTTTTAATGGAGTACAAATTAAAAAAATATTATGTGATTTATCGTTTTTTTGTGAATGTATATTTTATTTTATAAAAAAGCGTATATTTGCACCCTAAATGCACATGTGGCGTAATTGGTAGCCGCGCCAGACTTAGGATCTGGTCCGCAAGGGTGGGGGTTCGAGTCCCTTCATGTGTACACAACCGGACTTCTCTGACAAATTCAGAGAGTCCGGTTTTTTTATTCCTTCTAAAACCTTTGATAAACCCGCAACATGTCCAACATTTACTAGACACGCTTTATAGCAAGGTTTACGGTTTATTTAGAGATTATAATTTTACCTTTAAAGGCACCATTATCTGTTTTGATTTGATAAAAATAAGTTCCCATTGGGAGCTGGCTTATATCTGTATTAATTTCATTATATCCAATTGCAGTATTGTTTTTAGATATATGCTTGACTGTTTGGCCTAAAGTATTGATTAAGGCAATATCAATGTTTTCGGATTTAGTTGTGTTTATAATAAAACTTAAATCATTAGAGGCAGGGTTTGGAAATACACTTACATGAATTCCTTCATTACCTATATTACTATTGCTAATATTAGTAGTTATTGGCGGAGAATAGTGAACTTGAGCACTATCAGCACTTGCTTTTATATCAGTTAAATTATCACCAGCAATAATAGCGAAAGCAACTTTAGCACTATCGCCTGCGCTAATATTAAATGGACCCGAACTCATTACTGCAAGAATATCAGTTCCGGTTGTTGTGGTTCCGGTTGTTCCAGCAAGGTAGCGATTTGTTGACAAAGTAGTATATTTATCAGCAGTGCTATATAAATTTCCAGCATCATTAACATCAATTCCACCGCCTCCACCAGCAACGTTATCAATTCCATAGAATAACGGAGGAGCCGTATTTGTTAATAATTTAACACCAGCATATAAGCCGCCAGCTGCTGTTGAATAAGCGTAGCCCATTTTAGTTGTAGCATCGTAATTCGTTTTATTAGCACCTGACGTTGTTGCGTCAATATCCCAATCAGCAAAAATGCCTGCATATAATGCGTTTAAAGGCGTTGTTCCATTATTTTTAATAACATACTCAACAATAACATACTTACGATTTCCAACACTTGTCCAAGCATAAGCACTATGGTTAACTCTTAAATTTTGAACTGGAGAGGCAAGAGCATCATTAAATCTTCCATGCGCATCAAAATTAGATTTTACACTCGGAATAGCTTTACTAACAACAACCATTGATTGAAAATCTTGATCCGGAGTTACTGTTCCTCCTCTAACGCAGTCGGATACTGCAGATGAAGAAGATCCAATCATTAAACCAGCTTCATATAATAAATTTGTTCCTAAATAACTGAAGCCTAATCCTTGCAATTGTCCATCTGCATTGTAGCCTATTTTACCTTTACTTGTAATAGACGTAGCTACATCATTAATAGCAATATTAATATAATCTACATTTACTATTACTGTAATAAAATAACTATCTGTATATGTTCCATCAACTAATGTTACCTGAAATGTAATACTTGTATTTTGAGGTGTGCCTGGATTAATTTTAAATCTGAACGGGTCAAGTGTATTTGTTTTAGTAGCCAATGTTCCAATAACACCAAGCGTTGTAGTATTATCAACAATTGTAACACAAGTTGGGTTTGTAACCGCCGTCATTGTTGCCGTTAAATTTGAAGTTGGGTTTAAATAATTTACAAAATCACCAGTAATAAATAAAGTATCACCAACTACTATAACATTGTCATTATGATCTACTTCTTTATCATTTGCAAAAACAACAGATGGACTTAATGGATCTGTTAAAGCACGTTGTAAGTTCATACGCCCTTTTCCTAATCTGTTTGCATAAGCAACTCCAAAGTTACCTGCCCCTGAAATATTTGGACCCGAAGTATAATGATTATCAGAAGTTTGTTTTAATCGTTGTCCAATTTGTAAGGCATTGGTGTAATTATATTTAGATTGCACTAAACCAGCACCGCCAGCTGTTATTGGTGATGACATTGAAGTTCCACTCATACTTCCATAAGAATCATTCCAAAGTGTTTCATAAATACCATTTCCAGGAGTGCTAATATCAACGGCATAATTAAAAGTTGAAAATGACGCCTTATAATCATTTGTTGAATTAGTAGCAGCTACAGATAGCACATAATTAAATGATCCTGGATAGTTGGCTTCGTCAATGCTTGAATTACCAGCAGAAGCAACAACTAAACAATTTTTATTGATCGTTGCATAATCTACAATCGTTTGTCCAAAACTGCCTCCCGTTGATCCTCCCCAAGAGCAATTAATTATTTTAGCGCCATGATCGGCGGCATAAGTTATGCCTTCATATCCTTTAATGATATATCCTGCTCCGCTTGCTCTAGTATCATTGTCTGCTGCACATTTAACAGGTAATAGTTTACAGTTAAATCCAATGCCTGCAACACCAACACCATTATTAGTAGCAGCTGCAGCACAACCAGAAACATGAGATCCATGATCATTGTTTGCTCCCATAATGGAAGGATCATTATCTCCTACAACAATATTATAATCTGCCCCAGCTAAATCATAGCCTGTATAATTGTCAATATAGCCATCACCGTCGTCGTCAGCACCATTAATAGGGTCCGCAGCGTTATGTTTAAATTGAGTTACTAAATCAGGATGATCTGTATCTGTACCCGAATCAACAATTCCAATCACTACATTTGAATTTCCTTGAGAACCACCTAAAGCTAAGTCCCACGCAGCATAAGCACGAATACGTGTTAAGAAGCCGCTTTGACCGGAATTAGTAATAGAAGGATCGTTTGGAGTAAAATTATGTAATTGATAGTTATAATGAGGTTCAGCAAACTCCATTATTCCAGTTGCTAATACTTGATTAACAGCGTCCTCAATAGATACATTATTAGTATATATTAATTCATAAATTAAAGATAAATCAGCATACTCTTGGTGTAATTCATTGAATTTTTTTTCTGGAGGAGTATGTTTTGGAAATATTTTATTAAGTGAATTTAGACCAAGATATCCTAAAACTTGATCTAATTGAACATTTACAATTTTATCAATACTTGTTAAATGACGGTATTGAGGCTTTACTTTAAAAACAATTGTGTTTTGGCTATAATCATTTTTTGTAAGTGTTGGGGAAATAACAAATTGTTTTCTCGCCTTTAATGGACTATTTAACTGGCCTTGAGCAAAAGAATTAAATTGCATATTTGCAACTAAGCCGGCAATTAATAAAGTAGATATTTTCATGTTTTTTAATTTTTAGTTAAGTAAACATAAATAAAAAAACATGAAAATTTTTGTAGTTTTTCTGGATTACAAAAACTTTTTGGAACTAATTATTTTAGATTAAATATAGTTATCTAGAATTTTGATGTTCGTCTATGGCAATAAGGTGTGCCACCTTCTTTTTCATAGTATTGTTGATGGTAATCTTCTGCGGGCCAAAATTTCACAGCCTTTTTTAATTGCGTCGCAATCTTGTAGCCTTTTAATTGTAATATTCCTATTAGTTTTTCTGTGGTTGCTTTTTGAGCATCATCAAAATAGAAAACTACCGATAAATATTGTGGGCCAACATCATTTCCTTGCCCATTTGCCTGGGTTGGGTCATGAATTTCAAAAAATAATTTTGCCAATTCTTCATAAGTTGTTTGTGTAGGATCATAAGTTACTTCTAAAGCTTCAATATGTCCAGTGGTGTGGCTGCAAACTTCTTTATACGTCGGGTTTTCTTTAAATCCTCCTGTATATCCAACTTGAGTGCTAATAACACCTTTAGCATGTTGAAAATAGTATTCAACTCCCCAAAAACAACCACCTGCAAATATTGCTTTGGCATTTTCTTTTTGCCCTTTTTCTTCAACAAATAACATAGATGTTGAATTTACACAGTGACGCGTATCTTTGTCCGTTAAGCCTTCTCCATAAAATACATGACCTAAATGTCCACCACATGTTGCGCAAGTAATTTCAGTTCTATGTCCATCTGCATCTAAGGTTTTTTTAACCGCACCTTTTATTTCATCATCAAAACTTGGCCAGCCACAACCTGAATGAAATTTAGAATCAGAAGTATATAAAGGTGAATTACATTGTTTACAGATGTAAGTTCCTTTTGAAAAATTATCTGTATATTCCCCAGTAAATGGCCTTTCTGTTCCTTTATTTAAAATTACATATTGTTCTTCTTTAGTTAACGAATTTAATTTCATAGAGTTGTCTTTTTTTAAAGTTGAATTTTTAGAGTTTGTAATCGTATTAATAGGATTTTGACATTGCGTAGTGCAACAACAAATCATCAATAATATAACACTAATAATAAAATGTGATAGTTTGTTTTTTTCGGTATTTGTTAAAGCTATAGATTTCATTAGTCGTGCTATTTATTAAATATAAAAATAACAGTTAATCTTCTTAAATGTTGTAGTGGAATTCAATTAAATTGCAAATCACTCCTGTTTTTGTGATTTTTTATGTTTTAATGGCTGTTCGAGGTCGTTATACTAATTATGTTGTACTTTTACTTTATCAAAATAAAATCAATTATATGTTTGTTAGTCATTGTTTTTTGTAAAAAGAACTTGATTGGCAATTTTATAAAACTTCCAAAAGATTCGGTAAATGCTTATAGTTTAGTATCTTATAGCAAAAGTTTTGTTGGTATAAATTATAAGTATGCAAGTTTTAACCCTAAAAATGGTTTTGACTGTTCTGGATTTGTATATTTTGTGTTCAATCATTTCAATATTATAGTGCCTAGATCTTCGATAGATTATAGAAACACTGGCAGAGAAGTGCCAGCAGATTCTGCAAAAATTGGAGATGTGATTGTATTTACTGGTACAAATTCAAAAAATAGACATCCTGGCCATGTAGGTATTGTAATCTCAAAGCAAGGCGAAGAATTAATATTTATTCATAGCTCATCTAATAAAAAAAAATCTGGGGTTAAAATATCAACGTATAAAGAGTCGCCTTATTATGAAAAACGGTACTTGAAATTTGTTAGAGTTGCAAGCGTTAAATAATAGTGCATAATATTTCCAGTATTAACATAATTAATCAATTTTAATTATCTAATTTCATAAAAATCTTACAACTGTAACTTTATTATATATACTTTCATTTTAATATAATCATATGACATTTTCGTTTCACTTTTTTAAAAGAATTAGAATTTCTAAGATTGTTATAGTTGTTCTATTTGTTTCGTTTACTAGAGTTACTTTTAGTCAGATTAATATTGATTTAAAAGAAAAGCATACGGCCAATTGGCCTCTTAATGACCGAAAAAGAGTTGAAACAGCTGACAATTACTTTAATAATCAAGAATATCTTTTTGCTCGCCCTATATACGATACTTTATATAAAATCCATAAAGGTAATGCGTATATAGGTTATCTATTAGGATCATGTAATACTTACGATTCTCATTTTCAAAGTAATTCTGAGTTATTAATTAAGGCTGCAGAATCTTTTAAATCTGAATTATTAGATTATGATTATTATTTGGGAAGAGCTTATGAACATGATGATCGTGATCTAGAAGCTATTGCTCAATTTGAAAAGTATAAATTAAATCAATTGAGTAAAGAATTGAAAGATGAAGTTGATCATCAAATCGCTATTTGCAAAAGCGCTATTTCATTTAAAAACAAATCTGCAGTTGCTAAAATTACAAATATAGGAACTCCAGTAAACACTGCTGGTTCAGAGTATACCCCTATTTTCCCTTCAAATGAAAATTTTATGGTGTTTACGTATCGAGGCGTAAAATCTATGGGTGGAAAGCAATTAATGCCAAATAAAGTGGATGAAAAAAATGGTATTTATTTTGAAGACGTAATGATTTCCACTAAAGATTACAAAAATGATTGGACAGAGCCAATTCCAATTAATTCAATTAATACAAATGGTCATGATGCAGCAATTTATATTTCACATGACGGACAAAAATTATTTATTTATAAAAATATTGGTATAGGAAACGGAGATATTTATGTGAGTAAATTAGATGGATTAAATTGGGGAATTCCTGAAAAAGTAAAGGGAATAAACTCAAATTTTTGGGAAGGAAGTGTTTGTTTGTCGCCAGACGAAAAAACAATTTATTTTTCAAGTGAACGTCAAGGTGGTTTTGGTGGAAGAGATATATACTATGCTCAACTATTGCCCGATGGCTCTTGGGGAAATGTAAAAAATTTGGGTTCTGAAATTAATACGAAGTTCGATGAAGACGCTCCATTTATCCACTCAGACGGTAAAACGTTGTTTTTTGCATCTACAGGACATAATACGATTGGAGGCTATGATATTTTTAGGAGTGAATTAAAAAATGGAAAATGGTTAACTCCTTATAATGTTGGAAAGCCTGTTAATACAACACAAGATGATAAATTTTATGTAGTTTCCTCAGATGGAGAACGAGGTTATTATTCGTCGGAAAAAAAGAATGGGCAAGGACAACAAGATATCTATATGGTGGAGCCCGGATTATTTGGTAAGCCAACAGCTTTAGTAATGGTAACGGGTAATGTAACTTATGATAACGCTCCTGTCAAAGCAGATATTTTTGTGCGTTCGAAAATTAATCGGAAAGATTTTTCGGGAACGTTTCATTCAAATTCTATTACAGGTTCTTATCTTGTTAATCTTCCTTCAGGTAATGAATATGAAATAGTTTACAAATATTTAAGCACTGTCATTACAAAGGATATTTCAACGGCAAGAATAGATTCCTTTGCGAAAATAGAAATTGATGCAGATTTGTTTTCTAATGAGTACCTGAAATTAAATTTAACAAAAATTGATTCTAGTGAAGTTAAAGATGCAAATTTGATTGGTATTGGATTAACACATGATCAGTTAGTTGAAAAATATGGTAATACTGTTATTGATAGTTTGAAGTATACTGTTCAAATTGGAGCATACAAAATAATGGAAAATTTTAATTATTCGAAATTGATTGGTTTACCTAAAGCACAGCGTAAAACCTATAAAGATAATATTACTCGATTTACGGTTGGTAATTGTAAAACCCTTAATGAAACAAATATACTGCTTGAACGTGCTAAAAAAAATGGAATTAAAGACGCTTTCATTATCGCTATTTATAAAGGTGAAAAATATTATTTTACAGAACTAATAAATCAAAAAATATTGAAGTAATCTATTTTATAATTTTGATGCTGTAAAATAGATTAAATAATTAAAACAATCTATGAAATCAATATCAACCACTCCATTTTGGAAATTTGACAGTAATTACTGGATTAAAGAATTAATTAGTTCTGAAAATGGGTTAAGTCAAAAGGCGGCCGAAGAACTTTTATTAAAAACAGGAGTTACAAGAAAAAGAACATCTAACTTTCAAAAAGATGTTATTCTATTTTTTAGCCAATATAAAAGTCCATTAATGCTCTTGCTTATAGGAGCAGTTATTTTATCTGCTTTTTTGGGTGATACATCAGATGTTTTTATTATTTTATTTATTGTATTATCGACTGGAATACTAAGTTTTTTTCAGGAAAGAAACGCAAGTAAAGTAGTAGAAAAATTGCAATCAATGATTGCATTAAAAAGTACAATTATTAGAGATGGTAACCCTCAAGAAATTATTTCTTCTCAAATTGTACCTGGTGATGTTCTTTTGTTTAAAGCAGGAGATATGATTCCTGTTGATTGTATATTGATTGAATCAAATGAATTGCACGTTAATGAATCTAGTTTAACAGGTGAGTCTTTCCCAGTAAGAAAAGAAGTTGGAGTAAAAGATGAACAAACGGAATTATCAAAACGTAGCAACTGTCTTTGGGAAGGAACAAATATTGTAAGTGGAACCGCAAAAGCATTAGTGGTATTCACGGGAGATAATACTATTTTTGGAAACATAGTTCAAAGCGCTTTAACAACTGTTGAAAGTACATTTGAAAAAGGAATAAAAGATTTTGGTTATTTTTTAATGAAAATAACTTTGGTGCTTTCTCTTTTTATTTTAATTGTGAATTTACTAAATCATAAAAGTGTTATTGAATCAGCCTTGTTTGCCTTAGCATTGGCGGTTGGTATGGCGCCAGAACTATTACCAGCCATTACAACTATTGCTATGAGCGCAGGCGCAAAGCGAATGCTTGAAAAAAAGGTAATCGTTAAAAAATTAGCATCGATACAAAACTTAGGAGAGGTAAATTTACTATGTACAGACAAAACTGGAACAATTACAGAAGGAGCCATTTTACTTGAAAGTATAATTGATAGTTCGGGCAAAGAAAATGATTATGTAAAAGCACTCGCGTTTTGGAATGCCATCTTTGAAACAGGCTATTCTAATCCAATAGATAATGCTTTAAAAAAAATAAAACTACCTGAAAACAGTCTTCCAAAAAAAATTGGAGAAATTCCCTATGACTTTATTCGCAAGCGATTAAGTATAGCTGTTGATTCTGGCAAAGAAAAAATACTGATTACTAAAGGAGCTTATACGCAAATTTCAAGTATTTGTTCTAATGTAAGGTTAGCAGATGGAACTTTAGAAAATTACGCTTTACAAAAAGAACAAATTGATAAGCAGTTTGAACATTATGGAATGAAGGGATTTCGGGTAATAGCTATTTGTTATAAAATAATCGTACAAACTGCGATTACTAAAGATGATGAGAATGAGATGATATTTGCGGGTTTTATTTTGCTTCAAGATCCTATTAAAAAGGGAATTATTGATACTATTAATGAGTTAAAAAAACTGCGGGTCAATTTAAAAATTATAACTGGCGATAACATTAATGTTGCGAAGTCGATTGGATTAGGTATAGGAATTATAGATCCCATTGTTATGTCAGGTAAAGAACTTGCTAATCTTAGTCCTGAAGCATTAGACCATAGAGTAAAAATGACACATATTTTTGCAGAAGTTGAACCACAAGAAAAAGAAAGAATTATTCAAACCTTAAGAAAATCATATACGGTTGCATATATGGGTGATGGAATAAATGATGTATCCGCAATTAATGCCGCCGATATTGGTATATCTGTTGAAAATGCAGTAGATGTGGCTCGAGAGGCCGCAGACTTTGTATTAATGGAAAAAGATTTATCAGTTTTAGTTGACGGTATAAAAGAAGGAAGAAAAACATTTTCAAACACCTTAAAATACATATTTATTAATACTGGATCTACATTCGGTAATATGTTTAGTGTAGCTATTGCATCTTTACTTTTACCATTTTTGCCAATGCTACCTAAGCAAATTTTATTAACCAATTTCATTACTGATTTCCCTTATTTAACAATAGCATCTGATAATGTTGATGAAGAGCAGCTCGATAAACCTGGCAAATGGGATTTAAAATTTATTAGAAACTATATGGTTATTTTTGGAATACATAGTTCTATATTTGATGTTCTAACTTTTCTAACATTATTATATGTTTTAAAAGTAAAAGAATCGGCCTTTCAAACAGCTTGGTTTATTGAATCTATTCTTACCGAATTATTTATACTCTTTATTATTCGCACACATAAAAATTTTTTCAAAAGTAAACCTGGAAAATACCTTTTCTTATTAAGTATCCTTGGTTTAATACTGACTATAGGTCTTCCATATATGCCATTTGCAGATAAAGTAGGATTAACGCCACTTCCTATGTTGAACTTAGGGGTTATGCTTCTTATTGTGGCAGCTTATATCATTACGGCTGATATTTTGAAAGTCTGGTTTTTTAAAAAATACAAAAATAACTAAAATATAAAGTAAGGAAGTAGTCTATTTTAATGGTATATAGAATCTCTTAAGATTTATAGGTTATATTTATAGTAATGAAAATTCTATTAATAGAAGATGAACCCGAATTAAGAAAGTCAATTAAGCAATACCTTTATCAAGAAGGTTACTTAGTTGAGTCGGCTTCTGATTACATAAAAGGACTAGAAAAAATTGAAGTTTACGATTACGATTGTATTTTAGTCGACATAACATTACCTAAAGGCAGTGGTTTAAACATTATTAAGCAGCTTAAAGAAAA
>JANXRU010000031.1 GCA_025356715.1 Bacteroidota bacterium | reverse complement strand
GCCAATTTTTCATGAGAGGTATATTTTTCTTTTACTAAATAATCACACGCTGAAATAAAATCATCAAATACATTTTGCTTTTTACATTTCGTCCCATTCAAATGCCATTCTTCACCATACTCCCCACCACCGCGCAAATTTGGGACACAGTAAATTCCACCCGACTCTAAAAACACAGCTCTATCTATTCTAAATTCGGGAGTGTAAGAAATATTAAATCCACCATATCCAAATACAAAACAAGGATTTGTTCCATTTAATACTAACCCTTTTTTATGTGTAATAAACATCGAAATTTTTGTTCCATCTTTGCTCGGATAAAACACCTGTTTCGTTTCATAACCGTCTGAATTAAAAACACAATTTGGCTTAAAGATACGTCTGCTTAAAAACGCTTTTGAATCGTAATAATATATTTCCTCTGGCCTAGTATATGAAACGACTGAATAGAGCGCAAAATCATTTTCTCTGTCCGAACTAATACTACCAACTTTACAAATTCCTGGTAAAACTATTTCTTTTTCAATTTTACCTGTAATGGAATGTAAAAACAATTGAGAAGAAACATGACGCAAATATTTAGAAATTAATTTATTTCCACACATCGTTACTCCTTCTAACAAATCTGCTTTTTGCGAAAGCACATCATCAAACTCTTCCAATGAAGGCCTACTTAAACTCATCTTAACAAGTTTATATAAAGGCGCTTTATAATTTGTATAGATATATAATTGATTACCTATATTGTCAATAACAGAATAATCGTTTTCATAATTTGTTATGATAGGTACAAAATTTGATTTTGAATTAGATAAATCTTTAACTATTAAGCTATTTCCACTCGTTGTTTCACTCCCATAAATAATTAAATAATTTTCATCATGTGTAACCTGACCTGAAAATTTACAATTTGGATTTTGGGCATCGCTATAAATCAACACATCGTCAGATTGAGAGCTTCCTATCGCATGATAGTACAATTTATGAAACTCGTTTTTTTGAGTAAAAGCAGTATTGTTTGAAGGCGCGTCATATCGACTGTAATAAAAACCATTTCCTTTCCATGCTGTGTTCGAAAATTTTACCCATTTGATGACATCAACTAAATCAGTATTATCAACCATATTTTTAATATGAATTTCAACCCAATCACTTCCTGCCTTTGATATTCCGTAAGCTAAATACATTCCATTTTTAGAGATAGAAACATCGTTCAATGAAGTTGTTCCATCTTTTGAGAACGTATTTGGATCCAAGACTACTTTATAATCATCCTGGAGGGAACTCTGAGAACAAAATACAGATTGATTTTTTAACCCATCATTTCTAAATGAAAAAAACAGATTTCCTTTTTTAAAAGGGGTGCTCATTTTATCAAAATTCCAAAGTTCTGTCAATCTTTCATTTAATTTATGCTTAAAAGGGATTTGAGCTAAATAGTCATTAGTTGTTTTATTCTGTTTCGCAACCCAGTCTTTAGTTTCATCAGAATTATCGTTTTCTAGCCATCGGTATGGGTCTTCGATTTTAGTATCATGATAATTGTCTGTTTGCTTTACTACTTTTGTTTCAGGGTAATGTAATTGGGATGACATATTTAAACACAAACTTGTGAATAGAACATTAAATAAAGTTGACTTTACAACACGCATTCTGAGTAATTTTATAACTAAATGAATTTCGATTTAAACAAATATAATAAAGAAGTTGAAGAAACGCTAAAACAGCTATCTCTGAATTATGATATAGATAAAGTTGAGAAATTAAAAAAGTATATCGGTACAAATTTTCATGTACATGGGCTTACATCGAAAACTCAAGTCGATATATATAAGACTCAATTAAAATTTTCAAATTACTCAATAGAAAAAAAATTTGAATTCGTTGATAAATTATATCAGCATAGTAAATCTTTTGAGGCAAAAAACTTAGCATTTATTTTTTTAGATAAAAATCACAAATATTTACCCGAAAAATTACTTTTAAAAATATTGCCAAAATGGGTTGAAACAGTCGATAATTGGGCGCATTCAGATGGTCTATCAAAGTATTTAACTCGTTCATTAGAAAATAAAAACACACAAAAAGAATTGCTTCAAATATTAATAAAATGGAACTCATCTAAAAACCAATGGAAACGTAGGCAATCACTAGTGTCATTGTATTATTATACACGTACAAAAAAGACAACTATTAATTATTCAGTTTCAGAAAAATTAATTTCAAATTTACTTTTTGATAAAGAATATTATGTGCAAAAAGCGGTAGGTTGGACATTAAGAGAATCATTTAACGCCTATCCAAAAGAAACATTTATATTTATAGAAAATAATATTAAATCAATTTCTTCTACCGCATTTACAACTTGTATTGAAAAAATGGATGATAAACAAAAATCTATTTTAAAATTGAAACGTAAAAAATGAAACATCTACTTGTCATTTTTATTATTTTAACTTCCTCTGTATCTGCTCAAAAAACGATTACTCCAGAAGAATACATTGCAGCTCATAAAGATGATGCTGTTAAAGAAATGTATTTACATAAAGTTCCTGCGTGCATTACCTTAGCACAAGGCATGTTAGAAAGCGGATATGGGAACAGCCCCTTATGCCGTGATGCCAACAACCATTTTGGGATAAAATGCCATAAAGAATGGACTGGGTAAACCTATTTAATGAACGACGATGAAGAAAATGAATGCTTCCGAAAATATAAAGAAGATTTAGAATCCTATTGTGATCATAGTTTGTTTTTGCTTTCAAGATCTTGGTACGCACCTCTATTCGAATTACCGATTACAGATTACAAAGCATGGTGCTATGGATTAAAGCAAGCTGGGTATGCAACAGATCCAAAGTACCCAGAACGCTTAATCGAATTAATTGAACGCTATAATTTACAAGATTTACATGCTGTAGAATTAAAGCCTAAACAAGTATTACCGGTTACGCCTAGTATTAAATCAGAAATGGCTATTAGAGAAGTTTACCGATTCAATCATGTTAGATTCGTTATTGTAAAAGAGAGTGATTCGTATGATAAAATTGCACGTGATTTTAATCTAAAACTAGATGAGTTATTTGCGTTTAATGACATTTCAAAAACCGACAAAATTCAATATGGAGAAAAAATATACATTCAGAGAAAAAGGCGTAAAGCACTAGAGCCTTATCATGTTGTTCAAAAAAACGAAACACTTAAAGCTATTTCGCAATTACACGGTATTAGATTGACTATTCTTTGCAAAAAAAACAAATTAAAAGTTGATGATAAATTAAAAGTTGGCGATATTTTGTTTTTACGCCAACGAAAAACAAAATAATTTTCTATTCAATAGTATAATTAAATAGAGGTAGAAATAATTTTCTCAATTGCTTTAGGTAAATATTCTAATTCCAAGTTTCTTATTTTTCTCTGAAGCGATTCAGTTGTATCATTTGTATCAATACTACATTTTGCTTGCATAATAAATTCACCTTTATCATATTCCTCATTTACATAATGTATAGTTATCCCACTTTCAGTTTCCTTGTTTTCAATTACTGCATTATGAACGTTTATACCATACATTCCTTTTCCTCCATATTTTGGCAATAAAGAAGGGTGTATATTAATTATTTGATTTGGGAACGCTTTTACAAATGATTCAGGTATCTTTAGTAAAAACCCTGCTAATACAATTAAATTTATATTTTCTGCTTTTAAAAATTCAATTATTTGATTTGAATACTCATTCAACGATGTTTTACTTATTAGTTGTACTGTTTTTTTATGCGCTTCTGCCTTTGCAATAACTCCAGCTGTATCGTTATTAACAACTACTAATTTAATTTTTACCCGATGATCATTTTTAAAATACTTAAATAAATTCTCTGCGTTTGTTCCTTCTCCTGAGGCAAATATGGCGACATTAATCATACCGCAAAAATACACTAAATATTATAAAGCTTAAATAAAAAAGTCTTGCTATATATAGCAAGGCTTTTTTAGAAAATATTTATTTTATTCGTTTTCTCTCAATACCGTTACATGGCCAACAAACGGATGTTTGTTTCCTTGTAAATCGAATACCGTTAATTTATACACATAAACTCCTTGAGCGGCCGTTTTAGTGCCTCCTTTTACAGTACCATCCCATCCCTTACGGAAGTTGTTACTTGTAAAAATAGCTTCTCCCCAACGGTCAAAAACATCCATGCGGTAATTGTCTTCGTTAATTCCTACACCCATTGGCTGGAACATATCATTCTTTCCATTACCATCTGGTGTAAAACAATTAGGAATATATAAGGCAAAATCAGGAGTAATTTCAACAGTGATAGTTGCAATATCTTTACATCCATGTATTGATGTTGCTACCAAATTCACATTATAAATACCTGTTAAACTATAAGTATGATTTGGGTTTACTAAAGTCGATTGATTCGTTCCAACTGGAGCAACAAAATCTCCAAAATCCCATATATAACTCGTTGCGCCTTGACTTGTATTAACAAAGGCAATATTCGGGTCTAATATTGAAGTTTTAGGAGGATTTGCATAAAATGAAGCAACTGGTAAAGGATACACCTCAATATAATCTACTTTTGTTTCTGTTGCAGAACATCCTGTTAAAGGGTTTGTAACCGTTAGAATAACTGTGTGTAATCCGCTTTCCGTAAAAGTTATAGGTTTAGGATTTCCAATTAGTCCGCTTTCTTGCCAACTAAATACATCGTTAGCTCCTGTTGATGTTCCTGTCAATATTACTGTTAAAGGAGCACATCCATTCAGAATATTAGAAGTAAAAGAAATTACAGGCAATGGATTTACATTCACTGTAAATACCGCAGACGCTGTTGGTATTGTACATTGATCATCAATAGATACAGTATATTGATTTGGGCTTGGAAGTGTAGCCGTAACAGTTATACTACTTGAACTTACCGTATTTTGAGTAAACCCATTACTCCAAGCAAAATTATATGGCGCACCTCTGCCAGGGCTTGTTATCGTTGGACTAAGCGTTACTGTTTTTCCTTCACATTTCGTTACTGCAAATCCATTAATTGCTAACGGTGGGGTTACGTTTACAGTAATAATGTTTGGGGATGGTGAACAGCCATGAAAATCACTCATCGCTACTTGATAAACCGTGTTAACGGTTGGACTTACCGTTAATGGCCCTGCTCCAGTTCCTACCGATGCTGGTGTCCAAGTATAGGTATAAGGGCCAGTTCCTCCTCCTGCTGTCGCATAAATTTGCGCCGTTTGTCCAAAACAAATCGTTTGCGGTAAGGATGATGTTAACGATAAGAACGGTGGTGGAATTACTATTACAGGTGCTGATGTAGTACAGCCATAACTATCTGTTATTGTGACTGCATAGTTTCCAGCGCCTACGCCTGATACTGTTTGCGATAAACCTGCCGTTGTTACA
>JANXRU010000011.1 GCA_025356715.1 Bacteroidota bacterium | reverse complement strand
TAGTTTTAGAGCGCATAAATTATTAATGGGCATGGGTTCTGATGCTGATGCAGCAGGCATTTTAGCAAGTTTCAAAAAGAAAGTATTGCCATCTATTAGTTACTCCAAAGATATTGGCGGCACGTATGGCGGTAGTATTTTCATTGCCTTATTAGCAACCATTGATACCGTAGATGATTTAGTGGCTGAAGACAGATTAGGTGTATTCTCTTATGGTTCCGGTTCTTGTGCCGAATTTTATTGCTGGAAATATACAGCAACGTCAAAAGAAGTAGCGGCAAAAGCTGGATTAAAAGCATTAATCGAAAACCGTATTAAAATTACAGTGGAAGATTACGAGGCAATGGAAACTCAACGAGAATTGCATATCAAAGTTTGGTTTAAAATCACCTTCTTTAATACGAAGTTCTCGCTGAGTTTCCATTGCTTCATAATCTTCCACTGTAATTTTAATACGGTTTTCGATTAATGTTTTTAATCCCGCTTTAGCGGCTACTTCTTTTGATGTTGCTGTATATTTCCAGCAATAAAATTCGGCACAAGAACCGGAACCATAAGAGAATACGCCTAATCTATCCTCCGTTACTAAATCATCTACGGTATCAATGGTTGCAAGCAACGCAATAAAAATACTTCCGCCATACGTACCACCAATATCTTTTGAATAAGCAATGGATGGCAATACTTTCTTTTTGAAACTTGCTAAAATGCCTGCTGCATCAGCATCAGAGCCCATACCCATCAATAATTTATGTGCTCTAAAACTAATACCACTGAATGGTACGTGATAGATGTTATATTTAAAATATGTTTCAAAATCTACAGCACCAACATTCAATTCAAAATCTTCATACGTTGCTGCTAGTGCTTCCATATATGAAAACAAACTATGCTCGCTGTTACCAGTTTCTAACCAAGGTAATGGACGGATTACATCAGCAACTTCGTGTGCATACACGCCAAATTTTTCAACTTCCAATTCTAAAAATTCTGGTTTATCAGAAAGTAATAATGCAACTGAGCCACCACCACATACATATTCCCAAGGACGGTGTATAGAATTTAAACTTTCGTCGGTTGTAATAACCAATGCCTTTTGTCCTTTACGAACCATGCCAGATGATAACCACCCCACAGCCATTTTAAGAGCGGCAGTTCCAGAATAGCATGCTATCTTAACTTCAAAGTGACGACAGGTACTTGGTAAACCTAAGTGTTCCAAAACCCATGAGCTCAATGCTTTTTCGCCATCCAAGCCTGTTTCAGAAGCAACTATTAATAACCCAATGGAATCAATATCTTCTTGTGTCAACATTGGTTTTGCGGCGTTTACAGCCATCGTTACCGAATCTTCCCAAGGTGGATTAACGCCACGTTTTTCAACCATTAATTCTTTGCGCATGTGTTCTACACTGTATCCACGTGCATTTGCCAACACTTCTAAATCTAATTGTAAAGCGGTAGGATAAACACTTATTTTTTCTATTCCGTATTTTTTCATATTGAATTCTATATTTTCTATTAAAAATAAAGTTTTTTAATAGTACTATTTTTTCATATTAATCTGCCCAATCTAAACCACCATTCACATCAATTGTTTGTCCATTTACAAAACTAGCTGCATCTGATCCAACAAATAAAATAACCTCAGCTAATTCATCAACATGACCTAAGCGTTTTGTAGGGCAATGTTGAATCCAAAAACCACGTAGTGCGTCGCTTAAATGTTCTTTAACCATATCCGTATCAAACATTCCTGGCGCCACTACATTACACGTAATTCCTTTTTGTCCATACTCTTTAGCAATAGTACGAGTTAACCCAATTAATCCAGCTTTACTAGCAGCATAATTTGCTTGCCCTGATAAACCATCTTTTGCAATTGAAGATAAATTAATAAAGCGACCTTTGCGATTAGCTAAAAACGTTGGTAAAAACGCACGTATCACATAAAATGCACCACTTAAATTTGTACCGATAACGTCATCCCACTCATCATCCGTCATACTAAATGCTAAGTTGTTTCTGTTTATGCCAGCATTATTAATT
>JANXRU010000008.1 GCA_025356715.1 Bacteroidota bacterium | reverse complement strand
TTGTAAATTAATTTCTTTATCTAAAGAAAAATAAGAGGGCATAATAGATATTAAAATAATCATCACTAAACCAACACCTTTTTGTCCGTCGTTTTGTCCATGAAAAAAACTAACCAATCCACAAGTAAACCATAATAACATGCGAATCCAAATAGGTGGTTTTTTACCAGGCACAGGTTCTTTATAAAACACATCGTTTTTCACAAAGCTTTTAAATACAAACATAATAGCAATGGCGGCAGCAAAACCAGCAAATGGCGAAATTAATAATGCCCAACCTGTGTCTTTAGCCTTGTCCCAGTTTACAGCACTTCCGCCAATACTATCAGGTAAAAAATAAAACGCTAATCCTATTCCTAATATCGATCCTATTAACGTATGAGAACTTGATGCCGGTAATCCAAAATACCACGTTCCTAAATTCCAAATAATAGCTGATAGCAATAGCGCTAAAATCATAGAGATGCCATGGTAAACGTTGCTATCAACCAAAGCCTCCATCGGTAATAAATTAACAATTCCCATTGCCACACCTATACCTCCTGTCATTACACCAATAAAATTTAAAATACCACTATAAACTACCGCCGTCGTTGGTTTCATAGAGTTGGTGTAAATAACGGTTGCTACAGCGTTTGCCGTATCGTGAAAACCATTTACAAATTCAAAGGTACACGCTAGTAATAAACATATTACTAAAAAGATAATTAAGGTTGTTGTCATGGTTTTTGCTTTTTGTAAAAGTATGTTGTTTTTTTTTTTAGTATGTTATGTTAACGTTAAGTAATTATAGTTGATTTCTAAAAACGAACCTGCATTCTTAGGGTTAACACATTATCTTTTAGATCTTTACTGTATTTACTTAGGTTTTTAGTGTTTTCGTTTGTAACAACGTTATAATAAATCATAAACTTTATATGGTCATTAAAATAATTAATGTACCCGAAACCTATATCAGTGTATGCTATGTCTGTAGCGGTAAATAATGAGCCCGCATTACCTATGTCGCTTGCATTAACTTTTGTATTTGGATCATAAAAAGAATATTTAAGTGCTATTTCATGTTTTGTTTTTGCTATTCGTTGAACAAATACAACACTATATGCATTAAAATTTCTAATATAGGTTGCTCCTGTTTGTTCAAACGCTTGACTCACGCTTGATGCTGATGTTCCTGGTTGTTGACCCATCATATATTCCGCTCTTAACGTAGTTGTTCCAATAACCGACTTTATAGAAACTTGTGCGTCAACGCCATAATAAATTTTGCCAGCTCCTTTACCTTTCAATATTGCATTAGTTGTATCAGATGCTTGCCACTTCAATATTCCGGAAGTATCTGTTGTTGTTTTTTCATAAATAACATTATTGCTTTGACGAATAGCGCCATTATAATATGAAACCCCTACTCCAAATTTTACTTTATCATCTTTCAATGATTTTGCATAATTAATACGACCAATAAAATCTTTATAAACATCATAATCATTTACAAATACTTTTCCTGCTGTTGGATTATTGTAATCGCCGTTACTAGGAATGCCTGTTCCATTAAAAAACCCACCCGCTATTTTTAATCCAAATAATTTTGACTTTTTTGGAGCTTCAACGATAATCATACCCCCCATATCGCGTTCATTTTGCAATAGTGTTTGAGTATACCTACTTCTTTCTGGTGTTTCTCTATCTGCTGAAGACTGCTGAACCTCAAATCCAAATGGACGATTCATTAATCCAACTTGCAATGAGACCCATTTTGTCCACGGGTCAGTTACTTTAGCAAATATATCTGCTACATTAATTCCACGTTCAGTTAAATTTACCTGCAATACATACATAGAATGTTGGTTTTCGTATGCAAATCTTACTCGACCGCGCCTAATCATAAAACGCTTATCGTTGTTTGCTGCAAAATTTCCTCCATCAAAACTTTGCTGACCTGCACTATCTGCAAATTGCAGTTGAGCTTGTATCCAACCGCTAATTTTGAGTTTTTTTATAACATCAACGGCTTTTTTTAAATCTATTAATGACTTTTGGATACTATCGTTCGATATTTCCTTTTTTTCTTGAGCGCCTAGTCTATTTGTAAATATTACAATAGTAAAAAGTAAAATAATTGTATTTTTCATGTAAATTTAATGTTAACGAATAGTCAAAGAACATTCGCTAACATTAAATAAATATGTCTTTAATGTTAAGTAATTGTTAAGTAATACTTTTTAGCCGTCTTTTTTATGCTATTGTTTTGATCTTCAGCGACTTATTTTTGTTTGGAATGTTTTACAATTTTAGCCTCAACAAAAAAGATAATTTCTTTAGCAATGGCTTTACTTTGATCTCCTGCTCTTTCCAATTTTCTAATTATTGAAAGCATTTTTAAATATTCTTCAACGCGCTCGGGGTCTTTTTTTATTTGTTCAATAATATAAGCTCTAGCTTGATCATTTTGTTGATTTAGCGATTTATCTCGTTTTAAGATATTTTTTGCTAATTCTGCGTCTTCTTTTTCAAAAGACGTCATCACATCAGTCAATAAATCATTCGCCTCTTCAAACATCTGCAATGCATGTGTGTTTTCAATTAATGTAGAATAATCATAATCAAACGCTTTTTTTACAAATTTCGCAACGCTTGCTGCAATATCTCCAATTTTTTCGAGATTATAATTAATTCTTAATTGTGCTAAAACCAACCTTAAGTCTTGCGCTACTGGATTATATAAAGCAAAGATACTTTCACAAGATCTATCTATTTTAAGCTCCATCGCATTCACTTGTTTTTCGGTAGCTAACGTTTCTATCGCTAATTGTTTATCCATTTTAGCAAGCGAAAGAAGAGAGTCTTTCATTTGTTGCGAAACTAGTTGCGACATATCTAAAATTTCAGCCTTTAAAAGCTGCATTTCGTGTTCTATAGGAGTCATGTATTATTAAGGTGTTAGGTTTTCAAATTATTAATT
>JANXRU010000296.1 GCA_025356715.1 Bacteroidota bacterium | reverse complement strand
GAAGCCATTAATTACAATTATCAAACGGTGGCAGGTAAAAAATATTTGTTCCGAAATATGTTTAGTTTTGTAAAAGCTGGTATCACCATTATTAATTAAAATAAAATCAATGAAAAAAATTTCCATCTTATGCATCGCTTTATTAAGCTTAGTAGCTTGTAAAAAAACTGAAACGCCTGCGCCTACACCAGTAACAACCACAGGAACTTCAACAGGTGATTACGCTCTGTTTTCGAGCGATCAAAGAGTTATGCTCACTGGCACAGTAGCGAGTTCTCCGTCGGGCGCTAATCGTGCTTATATATCAAATACGGCATTAATTAATGATAACTTTATTTCAGGATCCTTAATAGATATGGGTAGTGTAAGTTTAAATGGCACAGCCTTTCAAAAAAATGCACTCAGTACTCCAAACTATTATTCAGATTCAACTTATAGTGCTTTTAGTGCGCCATTTAATTGGGTAATAGGGGGCTCTAGTGCTGTACCTAGTTTTAGTTTTGCTAACACAACGCCTTACCCTACTTATACTGGCTATACAGCTATTGCTGATTCGTTTGTCATAGCAAGTGGTATCACTATACCCTTAACAAATTATAGTGGTGTTGACGAAATAGAAATCTTTTTTTATACAATAGCAGGCACAACAATTACTACCAACGTTCAAGAATTATATAATCAACCAACGAGTGCGTATTTTTCTGCCTCTGATTTATCTACGATTGGTTCTGGTAAAATGGCAACGTTGGTTATTAATTTTTACAAAAAAAACATACAAGTAATTAATGGAAAGAATTATAATTTCCGTACTTCTTATGTAGTTATAAAACCTAATATAAAATTTAAGTAAAATCAATTTGAAATAATACATAATCCATTTAAACCATATAGATTCATAGGAAACATAGTTTATAAATAGGTATCCTATGTGAACTACGTGTCTATGTGGTTGGACTATTTATTATGATTGATATATTTCTTAACCCAAACAAGCCTTAACAAAACTCACAAATAAAGGATGTGGGTTTTCTACAGTGCTCTTGTATTCGGGATGAAATTGTACGCCAATAAAAAAGGGATGCGTTGGTATTTCTACAATCTCCGCTAATTCGGCATCAGGGTTTAAGCCAGAAAGCACCATACCTCCATCTTTAAATAACTTGGTATATTCATTATTAAATTCATAACGATGACGGTGACGCTCATTGATCTTTGTTTTACCATATATTTTATAAGCCAATGTGTCTTCTACAATTTTGCATGGGTATGAGCCTAAGCGCATAGTACCTCCCATGTGAGAAATGTTTTTTTGAGCTTCTAACAAATCAATAACAGGCGCACTGGTTGCAGGGTTCATTTCGCGACTATGAGCATCTTTTAATCCTAATACATTTCTCGCAAATTCAATCACAGAACATTGCATCCCTAAACAAATTCCTAAAAATGGAACGTTGTTTTCACGTGCGTATTTTATTGCCGATATTTTTCCTTCTATACCTCTATTTCCAAAGCCAGGAGCCACTAAAACACCTTTTATGTTTTTTAGTTTTTCTTTTACGTTATCATCTGTTAAGCTTTCGCTATGTATCCACTCTACAGTTACTTTACAATCGTTTACAGCGCCAGCATGTATAAAGGCTTCTGCAATGGATTTGTATGACTCTTTTAATTCAACATATTTACCAACTAATCCTATAGTTACTTCTTTGGATGGGTTATAAAATTTATTCAAAAAGTTTTTCCATTTTTCTAAATGCACTTCTGTTGGAGTAGTTACATTTAATTTTTTTAAAACAATTTCATCCAGTTTTTCTTTTTCCATTAATAATGGAACTTCATAAATGGTTGGTGCATCTAAGGCTTCAATAACAGAGTCGGGAGACACATTGCAGAACAAGGCAATTTTTCGTCTAATTTCAGAACTAATTTCATGTTCTGAACGACATACTAAAATATCGGGCTGAACCCCATATTCTAATAATAATTTTACAGAGTGTTGCGTGGGTTTTGTTTTTAACTCGCCCGATGTGGCTAAATAAGGAAGCAATGTTAAATGTATAACGGTGCAATTTTCGCCTAATTCCCATTTTAATTGACGAACAGCCTCAATGTATGGTAAAGATTCAATATCACCTACAGTACCACCAATTTCTGTAATAACGAATTGAAACTGCCCTGTTTTACCTAAAATTTTGATTCTGTTTTTTATTTCGTCGGTAATATGAGGAATAACCTGAACAGTTTTTCCTAAAAATTCACCTTTACGTTCTTTTTCAATAACTGATTGATAAATACGTCCAGTAGTAACGTTATTTGCCTGAGACGTGGGTACATTTAAAAAACGCTCGTAGTGTCCCAAATCTAAGTCGGTTTCAGCACCATCTTCTGTTACGTAGCATTCGCCATGTTCATAGGGATTTAAAGTACCTGGATCGATATTAATATAAGGATCTAATTTTTGAATAGTCACTGTAAAACCTCTTGCCTGAAGCAATTTGGCTAATGATGCTGCGATAATTCCTTTTCCGAGAGATGATGTTACTCCACCAGTAACGAAGATGTATTTTGTGTTGATTGACATAGCGATTTTATTGAACCGCGAGTAAAGGTAGGCTAATTTTTTGGGATTTTAAGAAAGGAGTTTTAACATTTTATGCAATTAATTGTGATAATATCTGCAATTTAATTTGAGCAATATCAAATTATTGTGTTATAGGGTTTGATTATGGAGTCAAAGGCTCTCTTAATGCTTCGTATAGCGTGCGATGAATTTTGCCTCTAATACCTAATTTTGCTAATTTATTTTCATCAGCATTTGGTGATACTCTATTAGATAAAAACACAAAAATTAATCCATTACTTGGGTCTGCCCATGCAAATGTGCCCGTAAAACCACTATGTCCGAAGCTTTGTAAACTACATTCTTTGGTAACAGGGCTTTCCTTCTTCTCGTCAAACTCAGGTTTATCAAAACATAAACCTCTTCTGTTGTCTAAAAAATGTGAGCTCGTATATTGTCTAATAATGCTACTATCTAATAATTGAATACCATTATACATCCCTTTATTTAATAGTAATTGCATCACTACAGCTACATCAGTGGCGGAACCAAATAAACCTGCGTGCCCTGCCACACCACCCATTAAAGCGGCTCCTTGGTCGTGTACATAACCTCTTACTAATTGCTTCCTAAATTTGGTGTCGTTTTCAGTTGGCGCTATTTGACTGATAGGATAGGTTTTTAAAGGCAAATAAGTTAATCCAATATGTAAAGGTTTATAAAATGTATATTGAACATAGTCGTTCAAGGGCATTGCCGTTTTAGTTTCAATTATCTTTTTTGAAAAATAATAACCTATATCGCTATATAAATATTTTCCTTTGTGTTCTAATTTACTAGTAATAATTTGCTTGTAAATAGAATCGGAATACCCATTAACGATGTATAAATTTTTAGCGACTTGAGTCGGAAATTTTTCGGAGGCTGTTGAACTATAAATTCCTTCTTTATAATTATTTGATTTATTAAGAGTTCGTAAATAGAATGGAAGCCAAGCCTGTAGGCCTGATTGGTGAGTTAAAATATCTTTATAATTCAAATCGTATTTATCAGACTCTTTATATTCTGGAAAATAATAACCTAAGGTTTGATTGTAGTCAAATAGTTTTTGTTCAGAAAGTTTCATTAAAGCTAATGAAGTAGACAATATTTTTGTTAATGACGCTAAATCATAAATAGTATTATCAGCTACTTTCTCTGCCGAAGCATCGTAGGTCAATTTCCCGAAGTTTTTTTGATAAAATACGGCTCCATTTTTAATAGCTATAATTTGACAGCCAGGATATGCTTGCTCTTTAATTCCATATCTAGCAATTGAATCAACTTCTAATAATTTTTTAGTATTAATTCCAAGCTCTTCAGGCGAAGTAAATTTTAATCTTATCTTTTGTTTTAGTTCAATTCCAGTTCCGGCTTTAAATAAATTAGTAGAAACAGGTAGTGTTCCATTTACGCTTATAGAACCCATTATACAGTTAGCTGCGGCTCTTTGACTATAGATATTGTTTTCATATAAATTTAAAATGGCTGTCGCTTTATCAAGATCTTGTAATTTATTTATTAAATACGGGTTTGAAAATAAGCAAGCTATTGTTGATTTAGTTTTACAGATAGTTGAAATTAGTTCCATACTAGATGCCGAACAACCAAAATTATTTTCTGGTTTTGATGTTGTTTTATTTAACTGTAAAATAACAACATCGTAATTTTTAATTTTTGATAATAACGTATCGCGCTCTTTTTTTGAAGCATCGTGCTCTATTCCTAAATGCTCTATTTTACTGTACTTATTAAGTGTTTCAGAAAAAACATTTCCTGATTTATCTCCAATAGAAATTTCAATGACTTTTATTGAATCTAAATTTTTAAGTGGCAATATAGATTTTTCGTTTTTTAATAACGTGACTGATGCTTCTGAAAGTTTATTATTTAAGACTTGAGAAGCTGTAGAGTTTAAATCCGTTACTAAATTTTTTGGATTTACATATTGTGTGTTGTTTAAACCACACCAAAATTTAGCTTTTAATATTTTTTTACAACGGGCATCAATTTCTTCCTGAGTAATCAAACTATTAGTGACAGCTATTTTTATTTGTTCAATTGCTTTTGGAACATTCTCAGCAAATAATAATACATCATTACCAGCTAATAAGGCCTTAACATCTACAATTCCAGGATCATAGAAGTTAGCAACGCCTTTCATATTTAATGCATCTGTAAATACAAGTCCTTGAAATCCTAATTGTTTTTTTAATAAATCAGTTACAATATAAGGCGATAACGTTGTTGCTCTATTTTTAGTTGTATCTAAATTCGGAACAAATAAATGAGCAACCATAATACTACTTAACCCTTCATCAAATAGACGTTTAAATGGATATAACTCAATGCTATCAATTCGTTCCTTACTATGATTAATTGTTGGTAATGTTTTATGAGAATCACTATCTGTATCTCCATGCCCAGGGAAGTGTTTTCCATTGGCCATAACGCCTTCTGTTTGCAATCCCTGCATGTACATTACCGCTTTCTTTGCAACATTAAATTTATTCTCACCAAAACTCCGCATGCCAATAACTGGATTTAGAGCATTATTATTAACATCTGCTACTGGTGCAAAATTTACATGTATGCCCATACGCTTGCATTCACGGGCAATTTGTTTACCCATTTCAAAAATGAGGCTGTCATTTTTTATGGCTCCTAAAGTCATTTGTCGAGGATATTTTGGCGTACTATCTAAGCGCATAGCCAATCCCCATTCGCCATCGATGGATATCAATAAGGGAGTTTTAGATAAATGTTGGTAATAGTTATTTAGTTTAGCTTCCCTTAGTGGCCCACCTTGCATGAAAATTAGACCTCCAATGTGATAATTTTCTATTAGTTCACGAATTTCTCTCACGTGTTTCATGTCCTTATTACTATATGCAGCAACCATAAACAACTGCGCTAAGCGTTGCTCACTGTTTAACGAATTAAAAACAGAATCTACCCAACGCGATTCTAATTTCAAGAAGTCAGGTTCTTTTGTTGTTTTTGGTTCCGGTTTAATAAATGCTGAAATAACCAACAAAGGAATAATATATAATGCTTTCTTAAAATTCTGAATCATGACGTTAAAATACTCGATTTATGAGTGTTTAATCGGATTAAATTTTATTGTTTTTAACAGAGATGTATTGATAGCTAGTAATTTATTTAAATAGTTATTTTTGCAAAAAAAAAGATAATGGATAGCCAAATAGATTATATTATTAAAAATAAGAATACGTGGAATATGAAAACAGAACATCATATTGTTTCTGATTTTTATGATGTTGAGAATTTCATAAATGGAAAATCTTCCTTAAATAATATTGAACTTGATTTGTTGGGAGATATTTCTGGTAAAACAGTATTGCATCTTCAATGTCATTTCGGACAAGATACGTTATCTCTGGAGCGAATGGGGGCTACAGTTACAGGTGTTGATTTATCTGATAAAGCAATAGAACATGCAAATATTTTGGCGAAAAAATTGTGTAGTAAAGCTATTTTTATCTGTTGTGATCTCTATGATTTGCCTAAGCATTTAAATGAAAAATTTGATATCGTTTATACAAGTTATGGTACTATAGGTTGGTTGCCTGACATTGATAAATGGGCCAATATTATTTCTATGTTTTTAAAACCTCAAGGTAAATTTATATTTGCGGATTTTCATCCAGTAGTTTGGATGTTTGATAATGACTTTAATTACATTCAATATAATTATTTTAAAAATGAGCCAATTGTAGAAATAGAAGAAGGAACATATGCTAATACCAGCGCTCCTATTCAAACAGAATCTATCACTTGGAATCATAGTATTAGTGAAGTCCTTACCTCATTATTAACTATTGGATTAGAGCTTCAAGCATTTAGTGAGTATAATTATTCGCCCTATAATTGTTTTAAAAATATGGAAGAATTTGAGCCAAAAAAATTCCGTATTAAGCCATTAGGAAATAAAATACCTATGGTATATTCTATTGTAGCATTAAAAAAAATGCTACTTTAGGATTTTCAAAGTGAAAATTTAATCTTTTTAATTAAAATGATGAGTAAATTAATTTTAGCAAATGATGGTATAGACGCCATTGGAAAAGAATTACTAGAAAAGGCAGGGTATACGGTTGTGACTGAAAAAGTATCTCAAGAAAATTTAATAGCTGAAATTAATAGTAAAGGTTATGTGGCATTAACCGTTCGTAGCGCAACTAAAGTTCGTCAAGATGTTATAGATGCTTGCCCAAATTTAAAAGTTATAGGTCGCGGGGGTGTTGGTATGGATAATATTGACGTCGAATATGCCCGCTCTAAAGGTTTACAAGTTATAAATACACCCGCCGCATCAAGTAACTCTGTAGCTGAACTTGTATTTGCACATTTATTTAATGCGGTGCGTTTTGTATATGATAGTAATAGAAATATGCCAACAGTTGGTAATACAAAATTTGATGATTTAAAGAAAAATTACTCCAAAGGAATTGAATTACGTGATAAAACCATTGGTATTATTGGATTTGGACGTATTGGCCAATCTACAGCTAAAATTGCATTAGGTTGTGGAATGAAAGTTTTAGCTTATGATCCATTTGTGAAAGAAGCGAAATTAAACTTAGAAATTTATGGAACTGCTCATGTTTCAGTTGATATTAAAACCGTAAGTTTAGAAGAATTAATTTCAAATGCAGATATGATATCGATGCATGTTCCAGGTGGAAAAATGATAACAGAGAAAGAAATTAGTATAATGAAACAAGGAGTTATATTAATAAATGCATCAAGAGGCGGCGTTATTGATGAAATTGATTTATTATCTGGATTGAATTCAGGTAAAATTGCTCATGCTTGCCTAGATGTATTTGAGAATGAGCCAACTCCAAAAGAAGCTTTATTAAAACACCCAAAAATTTCATTAACACCTCATATTGGTGCGGCAACTAATGAAGCTCAAAAGCGTATTGGCATTGAATTGGCTTCAAAATTAATTGAAGCCTTAGCTTAATAATTATTTGGTAGTTTGTTATTTCAAAAAAGCAATTATTAATTACTCCATTAGTTTTAAATTTTTTGAATATAGAAAAACAAAAACTAAATCACACAAAATCATAAAAACTAAAGATACCATCATTACAGTAGCCCCCATGCCAGCTGAAAGTCCAGGAACGCTTATTTTACTTGCGTCTACAAATAAATAACTAATGTATGGTAAAATTTCAGCCACAGCATATATATAAAACCCTTTTTTGTTAAGTTTCCACATCATCATCACTCCTAAAAATGAACCTAACATAAACACTAAATTAATGTAAGGAGAAAGTTTTAAATAGGTGTTACTCTCCATCATTAAAAAAGTATCTTCCATTTGATCTGCCATTACAGGGTTAATGGTTCTAATTTGTTCAACACTTCTTTGATGACTTTCAGGTGAGTTTTGAGCAATATTCATTACGCTACTAATTATGGTTAAAGCGCACATAATAAAACTTAGTACGCATAATACGGTTAATAATTGTGAACGTTTTGGCTTTTCGATTTCAGATTGAAATTGTTCTAATGTAGTTTCCATAAAAATGTTTTTTTGTTAAAGATAAGGTCTTCTTTGAAATCATAACTTACCGTTTATAAATAAAAAAATCTCCACATTAATTTGTGGAGATTTTTTTTAATCATTGAAAACGATTAGTGAGTTGCAGCTGTATCAATAGCGTTTTGTAAATCTGTTGAAGTTTGCTCCATAGCTTTATTCATCTCATTTTTGAATTCACTACCTAACATTCCGCCAGCAGCTTGCATTTTGCCAATTCCCATTACTAACATAGCTGTCATAATTACAGCAATAATTCCGATAATCATACCAGCAATTGCTAAACCTTTTTTACCGCCAGTTTTTCCTAATTTCATCATACCCATAACTGATAAGCCAGTTCCAGCTAAGCATAAAACTAACCAGAAAATACCTAGACCATATCCGCCACCTACTAAAGCAGATACCGCAACGATACCAGCAATAATAAAATAGAATACTAATCCTACTAAAGATAGTACGAATCCTGTTACAGCTAATCCTTTACCTTGAGGTGTTTGTGTTGTGTTTGTAGTTTCTTCCATGTTTTTTGTTTTTAGTTGTTATTTAATTATTTCTTATTACAAAAAAAGTACAATTTTGCTATTTAACCAAATTTAACAAGGTTAGTTATTAACAAACGTCGGATGATAAAGGCAATTTGGTTGAGGAATTTACCCTTTCGTCTATGAATTTAATATAATCCAGTCTCTAAAATTAGTACTATTCGTAACTTTTTGCTTCAATTTATACGTATTGAAATATGGGTTTTTATTCGAATCTTTATTTAGTTTAACAACTTTTAATTGTTGATTAGATGAAACGGATAATTCAATATCTAATTCTTTAAAGTAATTCATCCAATCATTAAAATCATTTTTTAAAGTGTAACCGTTCACTGAAATGATTTCATCTCCGATGCTTAACCCCTCATTCCAACTAGGAGAATCAGGCGCTATTAATGACACTTTTCTATTATTACCAAAATCAATGGTTTTAAAGCCATATAAAGATTCGCAACGATGATTACTTATCACGCTTTTCATTTCAATATCTAAATAGTCGAAACACTCCTTTAACTGAGGTTCAAAATCTTCATTTCCATAAATATAATTTTCAAAGAATTCTTTTAACGAAGCTCCAGCTGCTGTTTCGCAGATAGTAATCATATCGCTTTCCGAATAGCCTTTATTCTTTTTACCAAATTCATTGTATAAAACTCTACAAACGTCTCTTAAGTTTTTGGTATTATTTGAATGTTTCATAATTAACACATCTAACATAAAAGCTACTAAATTTCCTTCATCATAAATAGATGTTTTACGATAAGGAGCGCCTGGCACGTAGCCATCTAGCCAAGTATCCCAACTCGAATTTGCTACTGATAAATTAAATCGACCGTAATTGTGAAAATGTTTAATTAGGCGCTCTTCAAGGGTTTCAAAGTATTGTTCCGTTGTGAATACCCCACTAGTCAGTAACATAACATCGCCGTAGTAAGTTGTAAATCCTTCATAAACATAGCCTGTTTTGGCATAATTTTCTTGAGAGAAATTGTAAGGTAGCATTTCAGTAGGACGAATATATTTAATATTCCAAGTATGAAATAATTCGTGTGACGATACACCTAGTAGGCTTTCGTAGGTTGTTCCAGAGTTAATTGCATAACCTTGCCCAAGTGCTATAACAGTTGATTTTTGATGCTCAACGCCATGATAAAATTTAAATGGTAATACTTGAAATAGAAAATGATATTCGTTAACGGGAAAGCTTCCCCAAAAACTAAGTTGTGTTTGAGTAAATTTTATAAAATCTGCTTTTATTTTATGGAAATCAGGCTTACATTCCCCATTAAAGTGTAACCAAAATTTTATGCCGCTTACTTCATAGTAATCGGATTGTATACTAGCACTCGCTATAAAAGGAGAATCAGCTAACTCGTCAAAAGATTGAGCGGTGAGCATTTTATGCTGTTGTTGAAGAGAAGTGACAATCTTATAATTAGTAGGAATATCAAGCTCTATCACATGTTGTTCGTTCATTCGAGATGGTACATACATGCATAAATGAACAGGGTTTACATATAATTGTGATTCATCTGCATAACAATTTCCAGCATTAATTTCGGATGTAAAATAACTGTAAGTAACTTTTATTTGCTTGCTATCAGAGGTTTCTATTAACCATAAATCTTTTGTTTTTTTAGTAAAACTAAGTGCATTTCCATTTTCATTCACCACATCCACCCGTTTTATGTTTTTAGCAAAATTACCTAATTCATACCTTCCTGGTCTCCACGACGGCAGCTGTAATTCAACGGTTGGCGTAGTAATATCTGTGATTATTAAGTCAACATCAATATAATGAGAATTAGGATTTTTTAGGGATAATTTATAATGAATCATAAGAATAAATTTTTGGTTAAATATACAATTCCTCTAAAGAAAAAAATTATATTTACAAGTAGAAATGAGAATCATAATTGCATTTATAGGTATTAGCCTGAATTGTTTTGGACAAATAAATGATTCGTTAATCTATCAGCTCAAAAATATTCCAAATGATACTGAGCGTGTCAATCAAATATATAAAGCAGGTTTTGAAATGCGTAATAATAATCCTGCATTAGCCTATCAATATGCTTTAGTTTGCGAAGCGGAAGCTTTAAAAACTAATAGTAATAGGCATTTAGGAAAAGCCTATAATTTATTGGGCGTTTTGTTTTTCAAAAAAGGAAATTATGAGCAAGCGATTACATTCCAAAAGAAGGCTTTAAATTTTAATAAATCTGCTAATTATAATTTAGGTATTGCTATTAATCAAACCAATTTAGGAAACATTTATACTGAATTAAATTATTTTAATCAGGCTGAATCCTTTTATTTAAATGCATTGCAAACGTACAATGCTCTGGGTAATAAATTACAAATAACGCGTTGTTTGATGAATATTGGTTCTTTAAAACAAGACCAAAAACAATATGACGCTGCAAAAATGCAGTACAGAGAAGCATTAGTATATGCGAATGAAATTCAAGATGTAGAATTAATTTCTGATTGCATTAGCAATATTGGTAGTGCTTTTAGTGATTTGAATAATTTGGACAGTGCCCAACTTTACCTTGAAGAAGGCTTGAAATTAAGAGAAATAATAGATAATGAATTAGAGAAAGCAAATAGTTATAATAATTTAGCACACGTACATATTTTAAAAAATGAATTTGGTAAAGCTAAAAATTATTTGAATTTAACTGAAGGCATTTGTTCAAAGTATGATTATCCAGAGGCTAAAGTAGTATTGTACGGTACGTTATCTTTTTATTACGAAGCTCAAAAACAGTATGAACAAGCTTTAATGTGGACAAAAAAACAAATTTCTTTAAAAGACAGTTTACTTATTATTGATAAAGAAAATAATCAATTGCAATTTTTGGATGAACAGCAAGATTCTTCAAAAATAGCTCAGAGTGCTTCTTCTAATAAATGGATGTATATAATAATAGCTCTGTTAAGTGCTATTATTATTGGATTAATGTTAAAACGGAAAAAATGAGTAAAAAAGAAAATAGCAATCGAGTAAATGTGGTGTATTCTACCAATCCAAATTTTAGTTATCAAAATGACGAAGAAAAAACCAATGATACATTACCGCCACAGCAACAAAACTTAAAATTATTTATAGATAGAATAGGAGGGGGGAAAGCAGTTACCCGCATCAGCGGCTTTGTTGGAACTGAAAAAGACTTGAATGATTTGGCTAAAACATTGAAACAAAAATGTGGTGTTGGTGGTAATGCAAAAGACGGAAATATACTTATACAGGGCGATAATAGAGATAAATTGCTTGATTTATTGTTAAAGGCAAATTACAAAGCAAAGAAAGCGGGCGGATAATTGATCGATAAGTTATGAATGATAAGTTATGAATTGTATCTTTATCATTGAAAATGAATTATATTTTTTTAATAAAACAAAAACCACTAACCACTAACCACTATAACGTATGAACGCACTAATAGAACTCTTAAAAATTATTATTCCAGCAGGTGCTGTATTTGCAGCCGCTTATTTTTTAGTAAATCGTTTTTTAGATAATGACCAAAAACGTAGAGAACATGAATTAAAAAAGAGTGCTCAAGGATTAATTACACCCCTTAAAATACAAGCGTATGAGCGTATCGTTATATTTTTGGAAAGAATAAATCCGAATAGTTTGGTAATTCGTGTAAATAAAAATGGGATGACTAGCCGTCAATTACATAACGAATTAGTAGCGGCAGTTAAAACAGAATACGAGCATAATTTGTCGCAGCAAATTTATATTTCTCATGGTGCTTGGGAATTAGTTAAGAACGCCAAAGAAGAAGTCATTCAATTAATTAATATTTCTTCTTCTAAAGTATCAGTGGATGTTAATAGCTCTGAATTAGCTATTATGATATTAAACATCACCGCTAACTTAAATAAAAAATTACCAAACGAAATTGCTTTGGAATATTTGAAAAAAGAAATTGCGCAAACGATATAACACGAAGTATTTAGCAAATTGAAAATATGGTTGTTGACAAAAATTTACCAAATAAATATTTATATTTAGGCGTTCCTCTTTTAATAATCGTCTCATGTTATTTAATAACCTTAACGCCTGTATTTAATAATAACCGTAACTTATTATCTTACGCAGTTCTTGCAGACTTATTAATAACATTACCTCTAATCTATTTATTTTTAATTAAAAATAGTTCCATCTCTAAACGAACTGTGTTAAGGGTTGTTTTGATTGGCATTACTTGCGCTGGCGTTATTTTAAATGTCGAGTCTAATCAGTTTTTATATATTTTAAAACGTTGGTTAGCACCTATAATTGAAGCAGTTATTATTTTCACAATCTGTTATAAGTTTTATAGTATTAATAAAAAAGCAAAAAATGGAAATTCAAAAAATAGTGACTTTTTAATTCATAGTAGAGTTTTACTATCAGAAACCTTTGGTAATGCTAAAATTGGTGCAGTTATAGCCACTGAAGTGTCAATGTTTTATTTTGTATTTTTTAGTAAAAAAAACAAAAAAAATAGTGATGAGTTATATTTCACTTCTTACAAAAACAATGGCATTATTGCTGTATTTTATGCGGTTATGATGGCTATCGTTGTAGAAACAGTAGCACTTCATTTTTTATTAATGCCAGTAAGTCCTTTATTTGCTTGGATTTTAACAGGATTAAGTTTATACACCTGTATGCAATTGTTTGCTCATATTAGAGCCATAACAGCAAGAGTCATAAATATTAATAATAATATATTGGAATTGCGCATGGGATTAGCCGCAGATGCCGAAATTCATTTTTCTAATATTAAATCTATTGAACTGATTTCTAAAGAATCTATTGAAAAAGATGTGGTAAAAATATCTCTTCTGCAAAAATTAGAACCTCAAAATATGATGATGGAACTGTATGAATCTGTTGAAATTACTAAATTATATGGGATTAAACGGTATTCCAAGCGGATTTCTTTTTTTGTTGATGAACCAAATATTTGTTATGATAAATTAAAGCACTTATTGAATAAATGAATTTAACATGCCTACTTAATTTGCAATACAGAGTAGTTAATTGTCTTATTTTGAATATAAGCAATAAAACCATATTTTTATAAAAAGCATTTACGTTATTATGCAAAAACTATTTACTGAATTTAACGCCACTACCGCTCAACAGTGGAAAGATCAATTAATAAAGGATTTAAAAGGAATTGACTTTGAAACTCTTGTTTGGAAAACCAATGCGGAATTAGAAATTCAACCTTTTTATACTGCCGAGCAAAATGTAACGAATAAACCTCAATTAATTTTTTCTCATAACGATTGGGCTATTTGCGAATTCATTGTGGTTACTGATGAGAAAATGGCTAATGCCGAAGCTTTGAATGCGCTATCAAATGGCGCATCTGGATTGGTGTTTGTCATTAATCAAAAAATTGATAGCGCTGTTTTATTAAAAGGAATTTTAGTTGAACATATTTATACTCTATTTAAAGTTTCTTCTGAATTTGTAGGGGAGCTCCAAAACACTTTGAAATCAATAGAATGCGGAAATCAATGTTTTATAGATACAGATGTGATTTCGCAGTTTGAGAATTCAGGTAATTGGATTATTTCTCAAGAAAAAGATTTTGATTCTCAAAAATTAAATTCAACATTATTTGTTAATGGTCTTTTATACCAAGAAGCAGGAGCAAATATCATCAATGAGTTAGCGTGTAGTTTGTCTCATTTAAATGATTATTTAGCGTTTCGTTCTGAAAATAATTCCTTGGAACAGCTAAAAAGAGTACATATTTCTGTTTCTGTTGGTGGCGATTTCTTTATGGAAATAGCCAAACTCAGAGCATTACGTAACTTGACTGGTTTTTTATTAGAGCAATATAACTTAACATTAGATGTTCATATTCACGGACAAACAACGTCTATTAATAAAAGTGCTATAGATAGTTATACTAATATGCTTCGCTCTACAACAGAAGCTATGAGTGCCTCTATTGGTGGGTGCGATAGTATTTTAGTATTACCTTTCGATCATTCATTTAATGCATCCAGTGATTTTAGCAAGCGAATGGCGCGTAATCAGCAACTCATTTTAAAAGAAGAAAGTTATTTAAATAAAGTGGCCGACATGGCTGCTGGTTCTTATTATATCGAACATACAACAAAAACACTCTGTGAAAAAGCTTGGCAACAATTTAAATATATAGAAAGTAAAGGTGGATTGATAGAAAGTTTAAAATCTAATTTTATTCAAAATCTAATTACAAAGGATGCTGAAATGTTGATCCATCAAGTAAACGAAGGGACATTAGTTTTGGTTGGCGTTAATAAATTTCAAAATAAATCAGAAGTTATAACCGATGTTGTAAAAGAATCAGTTTTAAAAATTAAAGCTAAAACTCTTATTAATCCTATTAAAGCAATAAGATTAAGTGAAAGTATTAAAAACGTATTATCAAACTAATAAATTATTGATCGTACAATTATTTTAATAAAAAGTATACCATGCGCAAAGATTTTTCAAATATAGAATATACAGCTACTAATAATACAACGCTTAATTTAAATGAAGCGGAGAAGTTTATAACACCCGAACAAATTGAATTAAAGCCTCAATATACCGCTCATGATTTAGCAGAAGCGGAACATTTGAATTTTGGTGCAGGTGTCCCACCTTTTTTACGCGGCCCTTATTCAAGTATGTATGTTCAAAATCCATGGACAATCAGGCAATATGCGGGCTTTAGCACAGCTGAAGAAAGCAATGCTTTTTACCGCAGGAATTTAGCTGCTGGACAAAAAGGATTATCGGTTGCTTTTGATTTAGCAACACATAGAGGTTATGATAGCGACCACGAGCGAGTAGAAGGTGATGTTGGAAAAGCGGGTGTGGCTATCGATTCGATTTTAGATATGAAAGTTTTATTCAATGAAATACCATTGGATGAAATGAGTGTGAGTATGACTATGAATGGTGCGGTATTGCCCATCTTAGCTTTTTACATTGTGGCTGCGGAAGAACAAGGTGTCACAATGGATAAATTAACTGGCACTATTCAAAATGATATTTTAAAAGAATTTATGGTGCGCAATACATACATATATCCACCAGATGCATCTATGAAAATTATTGCTGATATTTTTGAATTTACTTCTCAAAAAATGCCAAAGTTTAATTCGATCTCTATCAGTGGTTATCATATGCAAGAAGCTGGAGCTACCGCAGATATTGAATTAGCTTATACTTTGGCGGATGGATTAGAATATATTAGAACTGGCATTAAAGCAGGATTAGATATTGATGCTTTTGCACCACGCTTATCTTTTTTTTGGGCCATAGGCATGAACCATTTTATGGAAATTGCGAAGATGCGTGCTGCTCGTATGTTGTGGGCAAAAATGGTTAAACAGTTTAATCCTAAATCCGCAAAGTCTATGGCGTTGCGCACCCATTGCCAAACTAGCGGATGGAGTTTAACCGAGCAAGATCCTTTTAATAATGTGGCTCGAACAACCATTGAGGCCTTAGCTGCTGCGATGGGGCATACTCAAAGTTTGCATACAAATGCCTTGGATGAAGCCATTGCTTTACCAACAGATTTTAGTGCTCGTATTGCGCGTAACACACAAATTTATTTACAACAAGAAACCAATGTGTGTAAAGTAGTTGATCCTTGGGGCGGTTCGTATTATGTGGAATATTTAACTCAACAAATTACCGAAAAGGCATGGGCATTAATTGAAGAAGTTGAAAAGTTGGGTGGTATGGCAAAAGCTATTGAAACTGGTATTCCAAAGATGCGCATTGAAGAAGCTGCAGCGCGTAAGCAAGCGCGCATTGATGGCGGTAAAGATATCATCGTTGGTGTTAATCAATATCAAACCGAAGAAAAAACAACAATAGATATTTTAGATGTAGATAATGCAAAAGTACGTACACAACAATTAGAGCGCTTAGCAAAATTAAGAGCAGAACGCAATAATACGGAGGTTGAAAAGGCTTTAAATGCATTAACCGAAGCTGCTAAAACAAACCAAGGTAATTTATTGGAATTAGCTATTAATGCTGCTCGCGTAAGATGTTCCTTAGGTGAAATTTCCTTAGCTTTAGAAAAAGTATATGGTCGTTACAAAGCTAATATACGCAGTATTTCAGGAGTTTATAGTAAAGAAATTAACATGGATAAATATTTTTTAGAAGCCAAAGAATTAGCAAATCAATTTGCTGAATTAGATGGTCGTCGGCCACGAATTATGATTGCTAAAATGGGACAAGACGGCCATGATAGAGGCGCTAAAGTTATTTCAACCAGTTTTGCTGATATGGGTTTTGATGTGGATATTGGCCCGTTATTTCAAACACCGGCAGAGGCTGCGAAGCAAGCAGTAGAAAATGATGTTCATATTTTAGGAGTGAGTAGTTTAGCGGCCGGTCATAAAACGTTGATTCCGCAAGTTATAGCAGAACTTAAAAAATATGGTAGAGAAGATATTATGGTCATTGCTGGTGGCGTCATTCCTCAACAAGATTATGATTTCCTTTATAAAGCTGGTGTATCAGGAGTTTTTGGGCCAGGAACGGTTATTAGTAAAAGCGCAATCGATATTTTACAAAAGTTGATTCAGAAATTGTAAACGATTTCAAATTGTCATTATGAAATTTATATCAAGTAGATTATTGTTTATCGTAACGCTAATTATAATTTCTTTGACAATAATATTTGTTTGGTTTTTTGGATTGGGAAAGCATCGTGCCATGTTTGAAAATACAATGATTTCATCTTGGATTTTGACAACGGTATTATTTCAGTTTCTATTTGTTGGATTATACATGGGCTTCAAACTAAAAGAAAATATTGGCAAAATTGAACCTAAGCCATTTTTTAAATTAAGCGTAAAGGGCTTTTTTAAAGATTTAATGGCTGTTTCGCCTGATGTAAGCGGATTAATGCCATTTGGAGACAGTCCTTTTGAAGTAATATTAGTTTTTATTTTATCAGCAGGCTTAATTATCGTTATACTCGCATATATTTCAGCCACCCTTTTTCCGCTTATTATTTTATTCATTGCTATACTATATTGGGTTTTTTATCGTGCAGTAAAATTTGCGTTTAAGAAATCTAAAATATGCAAAGGAAAAGTTTTTATAAGTTTAGTCTATAGTTTTTTATTTACTTTAACCTATTCTTTTTGGTATTACATTATAATATTTAGCGTGCATTGTATAAAAAGTAAATAAAAATGTTACCTTGAATCAATTGTACGTTTAAATATTACCAGTTAT
>JANXRU010000389.1 GCA_025356715.1 Bacteroidota bacterium | reverse complement strand
TACAACTACTAACTGAAAAAGCTTTTTTAAATAATACAATCAATGGGCAAGAGTATTATGGGGTATTAAAAGATGATACCAGAGAAAAGTTGTTGAAGTTGTATAAGAATCTTTAGTGTTAGTTGTGGTTTGAAATTTAATGGTAAAAGCGCCCGCGGCGTGCGGTGGGAAAACGGTTGCAAAAAATGAGTGAAGAGAGATGCATCCTGCAAGGTGCGACGAACTGAATGAATGATTTGCAATCCGTTGTGCGGCGAGCCACCTGCGAGTGGAGTTTGGGTGTGCAGCATGGGAGCTTGAGGTACGAAAGCGGATGCAAACTATGTTGTAAGTGTGGCAAACTAATAAATTAATCTACCTTAATTTATGCCACACGATAGACAACACAAGGGCATTTTTGTTGCAATGTTTTTATTGCACTACAAAACAAAAATGCACGAAGCCCGAGTGACCCAGCAGGCGAGCTGAAAAGTTGGTAGCCGGTGTACTGAAAGTGGCTGAAATGAATGAAGCCGAAATGTATGGAATGTAACGAAGTAGCAAAGCGAATGACGTGTAATGTAATATCAAGAAGGCGAAATGAATAAAGCTACTTGAAGGACAAAGGAGGCTACCGTGACGAAAGCACTGTGCAACGAGCAAAAAATGTGACAAACCCAAAGCCCGATAGGGCAAAATAGCTTATGCTAGAAGCCTTGAAAAGACTTAGTTAAAAGCATGGGCTATTTTGGTTTAGCGGACGTGCCAATTATTTTATAATAAGGCGCCCGTGAACCAACTCGTTGGTTTGGCGCAATTTGTTGCTTGCACCTGCTGAGGAACACCACTTTACCTGTTTCTAAATTATCTTTATTACATTAACGATGTAGCATGATACCAATAAAAAAAGGCTTCGGGATTAGATTTTTTTAACTTGTTTAATTTTGGATTAAAGGGTGCTTCAATTTTCATTTCTGCAATGTCGGTAGCGGTTTTAAATCTTTTAATTTCGTTGGTATTACTTTTTAATAATGCTGATAGATAAGCAGATTTAGATGATAATGTTATTGCTTTTTCTAAATGAAAATTTTCTGAAATTATATATCTAACAATGTTTGTAATGCCTGTTTGTAATTCAGAGAAATTACCCGCACCATCTTGACCTCTTAATGTAATATGTAATGATGTTTGGTATATATCATCTAATATTTCATTTACAGATAAATGTGTTAATTCTCTATATTGCAATTCGGTTTGAGCAATTGTATTAAAAGTTTCACTTGCTATTGATACATCATTACTATGGTCGAATAAATTAGCAATATCATATAATTGTTTAATGATCTCTATTTCTTTTCCTAAAAGATATTGTACTCCTGTTGTGTTTGGAGCAAATGCAGTAAGCTTATCACCAAGTATTGCTTCAATAGTAGGAATAGTAACTTTTATTGGAGGTTCTACGGTTTGTAATAACGGATTAGTTATTTCTTTTTCTTGTAAATTTTTGCCGTAATGATTTGCTTCATAAAGAATATCTAATAATATATATTCTTCTTTAGTTCCTGTTTTTGTTATTGGCGTATAATAAAATTGGTAGTGTTCTTTTACGATACCTGATTTTAATTCTCTTTCTTTTTTAACAAAGCGAGTGAAATTTGAATTTGCAATAATGTTATCAAAAATAGCTTCTATATTTTCAGGTTTATCAGAAATTATAATGTCTATATCGATAGATAACCTTTTTAGTTCGGGTAACATCAGTACTAATGCCGTACCTCCTTTGAAAATGAAGTTTAATTTATTAAGTACCAATAATTCCAGTAGCGTTAATGCCCTAATCATTTTCTCAATTAATATTTCATCAGCATTACTGTTTGTTTTTGAAACTTGCTTAATCCATTCTATTGTATGAGTATCCTTATGTATCATTTAAATTATTTTATAATTTGTTGGATATAATTTTCTATTTCTATTCTTTTACCTCTTCTTTCGGCATACCGGTATAATGTGCTGAGATTAACCGTGTATTTATTAAAGGCATTTGAAAAAATAATATTTTTTTCGTGCCCTTGAAAAGCAGAAAATATTGCTGTATCGCAAAATACATCTACTAATATTTTTTCGATGGTTGGTGTTTTTACGTTATAAATGTTTTGTGTAGGCGCGTCGGAAATTAATGTTTTTACTATTATTGTTTCTTTTTTACCTGCAATGTAATTTCGAACTATGTCTTCTTTTGGATTTATAAATACATCTTTGTAACGCTCCTTAATAAAATAAAATACAGATTCTGCTGCTGTTTTTTCGACCTCTACTATAAGGCTAAATTTGCCAGGTTGATGTAGCATAAATTCATTTAAACTGGATGTATGCCAAACACACATTTCGGCATAAGGATAGTTTTGAGCAATTGTTTTGTAAACGTTTGCGCGTTGTTTTGTAATTTGCGGAATAAAAATTGTTTCTTGCCCTAAGCTATATACACCACGACCAACATTGTGTATTATCCCCATTTTACTTAGCCTATAAATACGCCATTTAATAGTTTCTCTTATAATAGGTTTATCGGGCGAATAAAAAGTGACGATATCATCAATAGTAAATGTAGCTGCTTTTGAAAAGTAACTTCTAAATCTATCTATTTCTAGTATCTCGCTCATGATTTATTTAATAATACTGAGTGCAAATATAGGCAATTTTTTGTCAATTTGTCATTTTATTGACAAAAGTTTGATTATATAATACTAATAATCAATCTTATACTAAAAAATTAATTTAATTAAACTTATAAATCACTTTAGTTCTTCCCAAACAATACTCAACACTGTATTGTATTTAGGGGTTACAATACAAAATTCATAAAACTTGAAATCCTTGTCATCTTCCCAGTGTTTTAATTCGAACCAAGTTGATTTCCAAATTTGCTGTTTACTTTGTTCTTTTGAGTATATTTTTTGCTTAATGAAAAATTCAGCGGCAACAGAATCTTCTGGTGGTGGTAATTTTGTACGGTCAACTATAAAGCATTGATAACCTTCTGGTCTTTTCCAATATAATACCTGATTATTGTAAGAATAAAATAAACATATAGGATGGGTACCAAGTTCAAAATACTTATATGCTACAGAAGTTAAACTTGTTTGGAATTTATCAGCAATTGACCGTAATAAATCAGGACTAAATTTTTTTTCAGCGCACTCTTTCTTAAAAAGATGTTCAGGCATTAAAAGTTCTGATGCAAATTCATTGGCCTCAGTTTCTTGATGGCCTTTTTTAAAATACTGAAGGGTGCTATCGCTATCTAAAAAAAGAGGTTGTAAGTTTTTATGTAATTCAACAGAAATTCTTGAAGCATTGTAACTCAACATTATCTTAACATCGAACCCAAGAATGGTTATGACCCGGGGAACTGCAACCTTAATTGTCTGGATGACTTAACGAAGTTGTACTGGACGTTCTACCACAACTTTACCTGTTTCAAAAAATAGGCAACTTTATAAAATAACAAACATCATATATTTAGCTTTTTAATGTTTGATTGAATTTGGAGTAAAAATTTGATGCCAAAAACGGAGTAAACATTAAAATATGTCATTTTTAGTGTTTACTGCTTTTGATTAGTTGTTTTTGATGCCAAAAATAGAGTAAACATCAAAATTATTAAAATTTGATGTTTATGTGTAGAAAAGAGTTAAATTTGATGTCAGAAATTGAGTAAACATTAAAAATACAATAAATTGATGCCAAAGGAAATACTATATCAAATAAACCCAAGTAGATTAATACCGTGGAATGATTTACCGCTACTTCCAATTAATCAGGAACTTTATAGAAAACCTGAAATCCTAGAACAGCTAGGAGAGTCTAAAGCTGCGCTTGGAAGATTGCAGGGAAGAAGCATAGCAATCCCAAATCAAGGGTTATTAATTAATACTATTAGTTTGCAAGAAGCAAAAGCATCTAGTGCCATTGAGAATATTTTTACTACCGATGATGAACTGTATAAAGCCTATAGTGAAAAAAATAATGAGGTAGATGTAAAAGAAGGGAGTGCTTCGAAAGAAGTATTGAGGTATAGGGAAGCACTGTGGTCAGGGCATAATTATTTAGTAAATAAACCAGGATTTAATAAAGAATATTTCATCAAAATTTTTCAAGAAATAAAGCAAACTTCAGATAAAATTAGACCAGCATTTATAGATACTGTTATAAAACAAGGTGGAACAGATGCTAATGCAGGGCAAGTAACTTATACGCCACCAAGGGGTGTAAATATTATTGAAACTAAATTAGCTAACTTAATTGAGTTTGCAAATGATGATGAAAAATACAAAATAGATCCTTTATTGAAAATGGCAATAGCGCATTTCCAATTTGAAGCTATACATCCTTTCAGAGATGGAAATGGTAGAACTGGTAGAATCTTTAATATTCATTTTCTTACAAAAAAAGGATTGCTTGATTTACCGATACTTTTTTTAAGTCGTTTTATTATGGATCATAAAGATGATTATTATGCTGGATTAATGGGTGTTTCAAATAGAGGTGACTGGAATAGTTGGTTGTTATATATGCTGAAAGCAGTAGAAGTTACTTCTAACATCACTTATCAAAAAATAAATGATATAATTAAAACGAAGGAAAACATATTGAATCATCTTATTAAAGAAGAAAAAAAAATAAGGAAACCTGAACAATTGGTTGAAATGCTATTTGAACAACCATTTACAAAGGTAAAGCATTTACAAGATGCTAAGATTTATGCAGAAGGTACAGCAAGAGATTATTTAAACCGATTAACAGAAATCGGTGTTTTAGAAAAAAAAGTAATAGAAGGTTCCCATTATTATTTGAATTTAGAATTATATAGAATATTATCAGAATAAAATTGATTGAAGTATTATTTAAAAAAAACTCTGATACAATCTATCGTATTATAACATATTTCCTTTTATTAATCCCGATGATTTATGCGTCTCAGGATTTTACCCCTAAATTAAAAACAATAGAAAACAATTATATAAAAGGAAATACTGATTTAGCACTAAAAGAAATTTTAATTAAAATTAAAAGCCTTGACTCAAATAAAAACCCTTTACTATTATCTCAACACTTTAATTTAGCGGGAGAAATATATTATCATTTTTCGGACATTGGAGAAGCATATAATTGTTGGAGTCAGAGCTACAGCCTAATTAAAAAACATTTTGGAGCCAATAGTGTTTATTTAGCCGAAAATTACTCATTACTAGCTCGCTATCATAATTTCAAAATCAACATTGATAGTTCGTTTTATTTTGCGACTAAGTCTATTGAAATATGTAGAGAAAAAAAAGACAGCCTTCATTTAATTCCTGTTAACAAAATTTATCGTGAATATGCATACTCCCTCAAAATAAAAAAAGAAGCTCATAATTATTTGACCGCAAGAGATGAATCGAAAATATATTTAGATTCTTCACAATTCTACAATAATAAATACTTCAAAAATAATATTATTTACAACGCTCAAATCTTACATGATATTGGCAATTTATGTACAGATAAGGCTCTTTATTATAAACGAGAGTTCAAAAATCAGATAAAATCAACCGAATACTTATTGTTGGCAAATAAGTATTACGATAAATCACTTGCTATAAGAAAAGACTCTTGGGGCAGTAAACATGATAAAATTGCAACTTTATATTTTGTAAAAGGTTTGTCATATTTTTATTGCTACAAGTTCGATAGCTTAAATACGGTTTTAACAAATTATCAAAAAGGCTTGTGTGCTTTAAGTACACAATATAATGATGAATCAATTTATTCTGTTCCAAATCTGAAGTACCGTTTTTCAAATCCAACACTTGCCCTTACTATTTTAAGATTTAAAATTGATGCTTTATATTATTTATATGTTAAAACTAAAAATATAACCTATTTAGAATATTGCTATAAACATTCAATTGTAGCAGTGGAATTATGGGAAACTACCTTTAAAAATTTACAAACCCACGAAATACATCAGGCATTAGAAATTTACGGTGCAGCTCCGTTTGACGCCATTATCCCTTACGGCAACGAATACTATCAATTAACTAAAAAAAATGAAATAAAACAAAATGTGTTTAAATGGATGGATTTAAACAAATACTCCACCATTTTAAAATATCAAATCGAAAATAAATCAATTTCAATAAAATCAAACAATGCCACTGTTTCTGAAATTCAAAACAGATTGCATAAAAACGAAGCTATTGTTGAATACTATATAAATGCCAGTGGACTCATTAGTAATGTTATTTCAAAAAATAATTTTAGTCTCTTCCCTATTAATCATACATTTAAAGTCGAACATAAATCGGATTCACTTTTAATTCACCTTAAAAATCATAATTCCAGTGCTTACTGCAAAATCGCTAAATTACTTTTTGATACAATTTTAAGCCCCTGCATCAATAACCTTCCGAATGAAATAACCGATTTAATAGTTATTCCTCATGGTAAATTGGCTAAAATTCCTTTTGACGCTTTAGTGCTAAACAACACCAATAATTATTCTAAAGCAGATTTTTTAATTAAGCATTATAATATCAGTTACGCGCTTTCTTGTAATCTTTTATTTAACGGTAAAGAAAATAACTCTTTAAACAAAAACATCTCTATAATATTTCCTGAATATGCACAACACTCATCACTTCCCTTTTCAAAAAAAATTATCAATGAATTAAAAAACGATTTCAATTTATCAGATTTCAACTTAAGCGATTCATCAAAAAGCAGCACCATTTTACATATATCTGCTCATGCCTTGTGCGATTATCAAAACTCACGAAACTCATATATATTGCTTTCTGATAATCTAACACTACACTTAAATCAAATTTCTAATGCTAAATTAAACTACAAACTTGCTATATTAAATGCTTGTGAAACAGCAAACGGTGATATCGAAACCGGCGAAGGTGTTATAAATTTTAGCCGTCATTTATATTTAGCTGGTATAAAATCCACAATAACAACATTATGGAAAGTAGATGATGAAGCAACAGCAACAATAATCCAAAATTTCTATTCTAATTTAAAAAAGGGAATCTCTTCAATTGAAAGTTTGCACAATGCAAAACTTAACTATTTACACAATACTACCTCTGTTGATGATTACGACCCTTATTATTGGGCGGGTATAATTTATAACGGAAAAAATTTGACTTTAGAAACCAACCATTATCTGCTATACAGTATAATTGGTTGTCTTGTATTAGTTGCTGTTTTCATCTTACTTCGTAAGCTCCGCCTTTAATTCAAGTAATTTATCGTAGTACAAATGTTGATTGTTCACCAAACATTCATTTATTTTTGCAATAGCTTGCTGCCCATCCTGCGTTTGGTAAATAACACTAACATTGGGACAATAAGTAGCAAGTAACTGTGTGAGATTTTGTATGGCGTGTATTTCATCATCCACCAGTATTGCTTTTATTTCATTCGGTTTTTCATTGGTCATAAACGGAGATTGCTTTCCTGGTATTGAGAACGAATATAAGT
>JANXRU010000325.1 GCA_025356715.1 Bacteroidota bacterium | reverse complement strand
TGTACTTAGATAATTGATTTGCGACTAACTGTCCTTCAATATTTGGCATAGCAAGAAACATATCTTTTTCTTCTATTTTTTCGCCTTTTATTATATCTCTATTAGCATAAGCTCCTCTATATAAAATTCCAAGATCAGACATCTCTTTTTCAGTAAATCCTTTTCTTTTATTTTTAGGGCCACCACACATTTTAAAACTATCTCTTGCACTTTCAATCCAAGCCTTTGCTTGTTCTGGGCTAGCAGAATATGCATTTAATTGATATTGGTCTGTAGCAACTCCAATATGTTTTTCATATAAAATAGCACCTTTTGCAACAGTAATTTTAATACTATCAAGATTTGCAGGATCTTCATGTGTAGAAAATCCAATAGGTATATTAGGATATCTATCAATAAAAAAATCTATTTGATTTAATTCCAAATTTTCTTTTGCACAAGGATATTCACCAACACAATGCATTATAGCAAACTCTTTATTTCGATGAGATAAAAAAGATACAACTTGATCAATGGAATCCAATTGGGCGCCAGCTGTAGATGCGATTATAGGCTTATTAGATTTAACTACTCTTTCCCATAATGGCCAATCACTAAATGAACAACTGGCAACTTTTATAATATCATAATTCAACTCTTCCATTAAATCAACACTTGGTGCATCCCAAGGGGTACACATTGTTAAAAAACCGTTATTTCTAATTTCTTCGGTTAACCGTTTAAAATTTTCATAACCCAATCTAGTTTCAGTAAATCGTTTAATCAATTTATGATCTTGTCTGTTTATGTGATCTGGATGAAAAAAAGTATCATCACGATGTTGAAGTTTAATCGAAAAATTAAATTCATCTATGCCTTCTACTATTTTTTTAAATTCTCTAACAATTTTAATTCCATGTTCAATATCACCCATGTGATTATTTGCCATTTCAAAAATAAAGAGTGGTTTGTCAAGTATTTTCATAATTAATTATTGTTTTTGTTTAGTTTAATTTATAATTTTTACTAGTTCTTCAAAAGAATCAATAAAATAATTTGGTTTTTTATTTTTCAACACTTCTTTTGATTCATAACCATAAGTAACGGCTACTGTGATTAAATTACTTGCTAATCCAGCTAAAATATCTTGACCAGAGTCTCCTATCATATAGCCTTTATCAATATTATTTAATTTGCAAATTTCAGCTACCATTTCAGCCTTAGACATTATTTTATCTGAATTAATATCACTGGCTTTCACTGTTGAAATAAACTTATCTATTTTTTTGTTTTTCAATATTTTATTGGTTGGATTTAATCTTTTATTGGTTGCAATATGTAATACATGATTTTTTTTAGTCAGAATCTCAAGAACTTCAAAAACGTTAGGATACAATAAAGTGCTTTCATAAGAAGACTGATCGTAATGATCTGTGAAAATCTTTTTAGCTGAAGCTATTAATTCAATGTCCTTTTCATAAATCATTTCTAAGTTAGCTTGCAATGTAGCAATGTAGCTTATTTGATCATAATTAATGCCTAATTTAGGGGGCAATTGTTCAAAAACCTTCTTGTAAGTATCTAATATCTCAAATTTTGAATCAATTAATGTCCCATCTAAATCAAATATAATATGCTTTGTCATAAAATAAGTCACAATTATTAAAAATCAAATATACATTTTATAAATATAAAAAAAATCATTTATTTTTCAAAAAAACAATGATAGTTAATCCTATAAACAAGCAAATTGCTAATATAGAACCTATTGTCCCAATTTTTTTATACCGTGGTTCAAAAATAAGTTCGACTGCATTAGTTCCTTTTTGAGTTAATAACCCTGTTAGCCCACAATTTAAACGCATCAACTTAGTTTCTTTACCATTAATGTTGCACTTCCAGCCTTCATCAAATGGCATAGAGAAAAATAAAATTTTTGACTCTGGTGTGTTAATGGTTCCTGTAATATTATTTTCCTTAAACTTAGTAACAGAAAAATTATCTTTTTTAAGTTCATTTACATTTGCTAAATAGTTTGTGAAATCTAAAGCAGCAGTAGTATCAGAAAGATTAAATTTCGGCAAAAAATCTAAGGCAGATTTATCTACGCTATCTACCACACAAGCTCTTAATAAACAAAAATCTTTTTGAGAAGGTGATAATTTCTTTAAATCTTTTCCACTAATTGTTTTATTGTAAGTAAATCCAAATGGTAAAGCGTATTTGTTTTTATATACTTTTACATCGCCGAATTTACCAATAGAATCAAATCCCATATTTGCAATAGCATTATCTGTACGTTTAGATAACCAATATTTTCCACTAGCTATCGAAAATAATATTGGTCTATCTCCTAAGCCTTTGGCCCATCTAGTAGAATTTTCATCTTTCACATCAATGACACTCAAATCACCTAAAAACTTAATATAGTTTTTTTGATTAAATGAAAAATAAGATTGTGTTCCATAAAACCCTTGTACTTTAGCATCATTCATACTTCCATGAATAGCTAATCCTGACATATAATCTTTGTTAAGTCTATAAAAAGATTTATCAATTTGTTTTAAATAATTTACAGCCTCTACGGTATAATCATTATACCCTAATTTATCATTTAGTATTCTTTGTGTAACTACATCTCGCTTGTTAACAGTAATGCTTGAAAACGAAGCTAATTCAATCACACAAATCACTAATAATAATACTTTACAAAGGTGTTTCACATTTGATTGTTGACTTAACCCAAATAATAAACCTGCATATATGAATATTAAAATGGTAGCAAAAGAACGTAAATTTGGATTAATAGCTGGTTTAAATTGTGCTGCTGGCGTGTATAATAGAAACAATAAGAACAAAACAGTGATACCTAATACCATTTTATTTATTTTTCCTTTTTGTTCAATATAATGAATTGCTCTTGCAGAAAACATAACCATAAAAAAAACAACCACTAAAGAATATGTTCTAAAATAATCTCCAGAGAAAGCCCAGAATGCATATCGAAAGAAGGGAAAAATTATTGGCAAACAAAAAAACGCAGTTATTGTACCATAAAAATATTTTTGTTTTTTGGTTAAAGAACTGAAAAACTGAGGAAAAGCAACTAAACAAATAATACCACAATAAAAATTTGGGGCTTCTAAGTAATTTTGCCAACCTTTAAAATTACTTCCAGTACCCAACATATCACTACCAAAAGATCTAAAAACGGTCGTAAAACGCAATACTTCATCTGCTAAATCAAACATTGGTTGCTTTTGTAATCGAGCAAATAAACTCGCCTCCCCTCCAACTCTAGGACTCTCAGTATACTGTAATAAATCCGCAAACAATTGATATGAACTAATAGAAACTGCCAATACGGCTAATCCTACTGTTTTTATAATAAATACAAAAAAGGCTTTATTATCAACTGTTTTTACATCATAATATCTTGCAATCGCATAACTAGCAATTAGAATAGTATACATGAATAAAAAAAATGGTTGCAAAAACGCCATTAAAGCGATACCTAATACTAACCATAAAATTTTACCATGATTTAACCAACGTTCAAATCCATAAATAATAATTATTGCATAAAGTGCCTCTGATGAAAAAATAGTCCAACAACCTCCTAAGATTATAAAACCACTAAATGCAAATAAAAGTGAAAATAACAAACTTGAATAATTAGTAAGTTTTAATTCTTTAAGATATTTGAAAAATACAAAGCCAGATAAAATAATTTTAATGATTTCCATAAAAACAATACCATATGGTATTTTTGATTTATCAAATAAAATCAGAAAATCAGAAAACAAATCACTAAACCATAATGGGAACATATTTTGTCCCATTCCTTGATCAAATGTCCATCCTGGAACTCCTTGAGTTTTTAAATAATCTGACATTGAAGCCAAAGCTGGAAAGTATATATTGATTGAATCACTACCTATATCTCTAAATAAATAGACTTTCTTTAAACTAATAAAATCACTAAATACGAAATAACAAACTGCTAATAGAATTCCAAACAAATAATATAACTCCTTACCTTTTATGTAAGCATCGTATAAATTAGTTGGATTATTCGTTTTAGTGTCTAAAGGTTGTTGTTTTGCCATAAAAATTCAATGTTCTTTTTTATTAAAAATTAACGTACTAATATAAAAAAAATAGCTCAATAAAAAAGCCCGATTAAATTAATCAGGCTTTTAAATTTACCTCGTCTTTTAATAGACTTACCCCTTTACTTTTACCATCCCTTGAGCCATTTTTACAGCTTCATATAAATTAATGATACCTGCTGTTTTTGATAAATCGCTAAACTCAACCATTTCGTCCTTTGTTCCTGGCTTAATGACTTTCTTTTTTTCGTATTTAGTAACAGCAGATTTTATTAAAATTTTCTTTAACTGTTTTGCTGTTAACTCTGGATAATAAGATTTTAATACTGCCGCAACACCAGCTGCAACAGGACAAGCCATACTCGTTCCGCTTAAATCAGCGTACTTGTTTTCAGGTAAAGTGGAATAAATATCAACGCCTGGTGCAAATAAATCAACTGTTTTTTTACCATAATTACTAAATGGAGCAGCAATTTCATCGTCTGGCTTCCAACTTAAAGCGCCAATGTCAATAAAATTTGGCGCCTCTTTTTTTGTTCCATCAAACTTTTTGCAAGGAAAATGAGTAATTTCATCAATATCTTCTCCATCATTTCCTGCGGCGTGTAAAATTAAAACACCTTTACTTTCAGCATATTTTACAGCATCGTCAACCGCTTTTTTTCCTGGAGAATATTTTTTACCAAAACTCATATTCAAAATACTTGCTCCATTATCAACGGCATAGCGAATTGCATTAGCAATATCTTTGTCGCGTTCGTCTCCATCAGGCACACAACGAACGCTCATAATACGCACATTATCAGCAACACCATCCATGCCCATATTATTTTTACGGGTAGCAGCTATAATTCCCGCAACATGAGTTCCATGTAATGAGGCTGGTCCTTTACAATCAGCATTGCCATAATAACGCTCATTCATATCAGCATAATTATCGCCAACAATACTTCTCGTATCAGCATTTATATCATAACGTGAACCATCCATTGATTCAATTCCTTCGTTTAACTTTTCAACTAATTCTTCAGGGCTTGTTCCAGCAGCAGCTTGAGCCATAGCAATCATTTTTCCTTGCTTCTCTTTTTGGTCTTTTCCTTCAAATGCTTTTAAATTTTCTACGGTTACTTTTTCAACACCTTTTTCTTTTTTTATTTTATCTACAACGCCCGCAACTGCATCTCTAATAAATTTATATTGATTTAAACGACTATCATTTTCAGCGACTTCTTTATCATAATCCGCTTTTACCAACTGCCAAAATTTAAATTCTTTTTTCTCTGGTTTTGTTACTAAAGACTCTAATGTTTTACCATCGTATTTAGCCTTTAAATCCTTATAAACACGGGTTAATTCAAGATTGTCTTTTTCAACATTTTTTCCATCTTTATTCCCCATAAAATTCCATCCATGTATATCATCGATGTATCCGTTTTTATCATCATCTATTCCATTTCCAGCTATTTCGCCGGGATTAGTCCACATAATATCTTTTAAATCTTCATG
>JANXRU010000303.1 GCA_025356715.1 Bacteroidota bacterium | reverse complement strand
TGGAAGAGGTTTTTTTAATTTAATTTTCTTTTGTTCTTGTTTAGCAAAATACACTTGCAAACTATCATGTCGATAATGTAAACTATCATCTCGTATTAAAAAATCGGCAAACTCTGTAAACATTTCAAGCCTTATACAGCCGTGACTTTGTGACCGTGAACTTGTTTTAAAATAACGTTTTGAATTAGTATCATGTAGATAAACACCATACGGATTATTGAAATTAAATTTAACAACTCCCAAACTATTTTCATTACCAATTCGTTGTCTAAATCTTACTGGCAAATAATCTTTGCTGTATTTTTTCCATGGAACTTTGGTATAATCCAACACCACATTATGATTTCCTAATACTTCAAAATTTTTCTTTCTAATATAGCTTGTGTCTCTTTGTACGGCGGGTAAAATTTCTTTTGTTGCAATACTAATAGGTACATTCCAATAAGGATAAATCAACATGTGATCAATTTTACTTTTAAGAATGGGAGTTTGAGTTTCGGGTTTACCACAGACAATAGCAGATTGCATCACTACTGTATCTTTTTCAAAAACAGTTAACCAAAAAGCTGGGATATTAATAAAAGCAAATCGTTCAGGGAATTTATTTTCTTCCCAACGCCAACGTTCCATCGACATAGAAATTTGTTTAATCACTTTTTCCCTATTATAACTTAAAGCTTGCTTGGTGTATTTCCCTAATTTACCATCGGGTTGTATAAACCATCTTTTTTGTAATTTATTTAAAGCCTTTGTCAATTTAATACTGTCATTAGCTATTGAAATTGTATCATAAAACCCTTGTTTAATTAAGTTTTTAATAATCAATTGCTTATTTAATAGCGAATCGTTTTCGCTCACAAATGGAATAGAATCTAATTGATATAAAATTTTATTGTTTAATATAGTTGCCAATTCATTTTTTAGCATTCTATAATTATAATGCTTTGGTTCTAGGGAATCTAATGTTGCTTTGATAGTTGAATTAACATAACCAACTTTTAACAAACTATCCCAACTCTTATTTAATTTATTGAAATTTGTTTGCAGCAATAAACTATCCTCATAAAAACGACCTTTGTTCAAATGAGCGGCTAATAAGTAATAAGCGTCACTCAACAATAAATCTATTTTTATCAGGGCAGTTACATTCACATAATTTTTAGTACTTGAAATAGAATCTAATTTATTATTTACTTCCAATAAATGATAATTATTTGGAATTAAGCCATTATAATTGCAATGCTTTATGTAATTCAATAAACTATCTCCATTAGCGGTTAATGAAGCGTGATTAAACCACAATAATTTAGTAGTGTAATTATTCTTAAAATAACGATAACAAATCAAGGGAATTGAATCAATCGTTATAATACTATCGTTTGTAAAATACTGTGCTATTTGCCCTTCAACTTCATTGTCAATGTCTTGTGGCGCAGAAATTTTTATAATCTTATCTTGTTTTTTTTCACTTTCGCAGGAAGAAAAAAATAAAAGAATAATTATAAAATAACAAAGCCTCATCTATATAAAGATAAGGCTTTGTTTTGAATGAATCACCAAATGAGTAATGAAATTTACTTACTCACATTAAATTTACCTGTACTTAATATTTGATTATTTTTTCCAACAATAGTATATAAATACAACCCATTAGCCAAATGATTTACATTTACTCTTGCTTTACCTAATTCAAAAAAATCAGAAGCAACCATTTTACCAGTTAAATCATAGGCTATTACTTTAGCTTCTTCTATAGTTGTTGACGTAAAGTTAATGAAAGATGAGGCAGGGTTAGGAAACACAGTTAACTCGATACTTTCTTTTTTCGCTTCGTTTAAACTAGCTACTGGGTAGTTTTGAAGAATACTAACTAAAGTTTGAGTACTTGTTCCAGCTAAAGAAACAATAGTTGATGTAGCTATTGAAAAAATAGGTGCTTTAGGAGCAGACGCAGAATAATAATCATAATTTTGTTGGGTTACAGTTGCAGTTCCTAATGCTAGATTAGCATTTAATAACTGATTTCTTTTGACACGAACCACATCTGTGAACGTTTTTGCAGGTAATACTAAAGTACCAGTTCCATCAGCTAGAAACGAACTGTTACCTGAAAAAACGCCATTTAAACTGCCACCAATAGTAACAGATCCACCAACTGAAGTTGCTGTAGTTGTTCCTAAACTCATTGGGTATTTGGCAACTATAGATGGGGTTGTATACGTTAACGATACTGCAAAAGTTGCTATCATAAAATTACCACCATAATACATTAAATCATTTGCTGGTGAATGGTAATAAGAATTATCGGAAATGGAAGCACTTACAAAAGTATAGGCTGGGGCGTAAACTGAATTTGTATTCATACTTGAAACATACGTTTTAGATATGCTAGAATGTGTGGTAACTGATGAGTAATTCCAAATTTGGGCTGCACCAGCACTTCCAGGCAATATACCTAAAGAATCGCATTGGAGAATAGTATAGGCAGGGTCCCAAGGAGTAGGCTCACTTGCTGTTTTTGTTAAAGTTTGCGCTTGCAATATAGCGCCAAAAATAACTGACAGTGATAATAATATTTTTTTCATAATAATAATGGTTTGAAAATTGGTTACTCAAATATAATTATAATAACCAAATCATCAAATAGAATCTATAATTTCATTACATGTTCATTTATATATTTAAAAAACCATTTTACCTGGATTTAATATCAAATTTGGATCAAATAGTATTTTTAAATTACGCATTAACTGCAATTGATGCTCAGGAAAAACAATTGATAAATAATCTTTTTGGACTAAGCCAATACCATGTTCGCCACTAATTGTCCCTCCTAAAGCTTTGCATAATTCAAAAATTTCCGTAATTCCTTTTGGTAATTCTTTATCCCATACTTCATCGGATAGTTCGCCTTTAATAATGTTCACATGTAAATTACCGTCACCAGCATGGCCGTAACACACACTTTTAAATCCATATTTAGCACCTATTGTTTTCACTCCCTTCAAAAGTGTTGGTAATTCTGCTCTTGGTACAACGGTGTCTTCTTCTTTATAAACCGAATTACTTTTTACTGCCTCCCCTACTTTACGTCTGATTTTCCATAAAGATGCTTTTTGTTCAGCGCTATCAGCAAACAATATATCATCACAACCATGCTCTGTCATAATACCACTTATAGTTTCGCAATCTTGCATTAACACGTCTAAATTATTTCCATCAACTTCAATCAACAATAATGCTTGCCATTCAGGCTTAACCGTAAAATTAACTTCTCCAGCATATTTCATACTCCAATCAATGGCATCGCGTTCCATAAATTCCATAGCACTTGGCGTAATACCAGCTCTGAATGTAGCGCCAACTGCCTCACAAGCTTGCTCTGCCGAATTAAAAGGAACAAGCATTAATAAGTCATGCTTAGGTAAAGGAATTAATTTAAAAACTATTTTAGTAATAATTCCCAATGTTCCTTCACTGCCAACCATTAAATGCGTTAAATTATAACCAGTGGAATATTTTAGTGTATTAGCGCCTGTCCAAATAATATCGCCATTAGTTAATACCATTTCTATATTTAAAACATAGTCGCGAGTTGTGCCATATTTAACTGCTTTCGGGCCACCACTACTGTGAGCCACATTACCACCTAAAGAACAACTACCCCAACTTGCAGGATCTGGTGGATAAAATAATCCCACTTTTTTTACTTCTTCCTGAAAAATATAATTAATAACTCCAGGCTCAACAATAGCCTGTAAATTACGTTCATCAATTTTTAAAATATGATTAAAGCGTTCCATACTAATAACAATACCACCATAAATAGGTAAAGCGCCTCCACTTAAACCTGTACCTGCTCCACGAACCGTTACTACTATTTTATGAGTATTTGCCAATTTCATAATACTTGAAATTTGCTCTACTGTTTTAGGCCTAACAACCACTTCGGGTTTGTAAATTAAATCTTCAGTCTCGTCTCTACCATATTTTTCTAGGCTTTCGGCATCTAATAAAATATCTTCTTCAGAAATAAATAAGGAAATTTCGGCTATAATGGTTGACGATATTTGTGTGTAAGTTGTTTGCATGATATCCATTTATAACATATAAATATATAGAAATGATTTTAGAAACTTGCAAATATTAGGACAATAAAGTAAATGTAATTTATCAATAAATTAATTAGATTTGATTCACAAAAAAACATCCTATGATAAAATTTAACCTTTTAATAGTTATATCAACTCTTGTTATTAGCCATGTAGCTATTGCTCAAAAAGACAAACCAACTAAAGAAACTAAACCCGAACAAAAGGAAACACTTTTAAAACCAGAAACCTATTCTTCTTTATCTTTCAGAGGTATTGGGCCAGCAGTAACTTCTGGTAGAGTTGGAGATATTGCAGTTAATCCAAAAAACAAAAGTCAGTGGTATGTTGTTGCAGCAGCAGGAGGTGTTTTTAAAACAGATAATAATGGCACTTCATTTTATCCCATTTTTGATAATCAAAGCTCATACTCTATTGGCTGTATAACCATTGACCCAAACAACACCAATGTTATTTGGGTTGGTACCGGCGAAAACAATAATCAGCGTGCTGTTGGTTATGGCGATGGTATTTACAAAAGTGAAGATGGTGGAAAATCTTGGAAAAATATGGGTTTAGCTAACTCTCAACATATTGGAAGAATTAGCGTTGATCCAAAAAACTCTGATGTCGTTTACGTTGCTGCTTATGGCGCTTTGTGGAATAGTAGTCCTGAACGCGGCATCTACAAAACAACCGATGGTGGAAAAACATGGAAGCAATCCTTATTTGTGAGTGATAATACAGGCTTTAACGATGTCTTGATTGACACTAAACATCCGAACATTATTTATGCTACTGCTCATCAACGTCGCCGACACGAATACACTTACATTAGTGGTGGGCCTGAAAGTGCTATTTACAAAAGTGTTGACGATGGTAATACATGGAATAAATTAACAAATGGTTTACCAAGTGGTGATGTTGGAAGAATTGGCTTAGCTATTTCACCAGCGAATACAGATATCGTTTATGCTATTATAGAAGCAGCCGAAGGTAAAGGTTTTTACAAAAGCTCAAACAGAGGCGCTAGTTGGGACAAACAAAGCGAATGGTCCACCGCAGGAAATTATTATCAGGAAATTGTTGCAGATCCTATTAATGAAAATAAAGTGTACAGTTTAGATACCTGGGCACAAGTAACAACCGATGGTGGAAAAACATTTAAAGGTGTTGGTGAAAAAAATAAGCATGTGGATAATCATGTAATTTATATTGAACCAGAAAATACCAACCATTTAATTATGGGTTGCGATGGCGGTATTTATGAAAGTTATGACAATGCTAAAACGTGGCGATACTGTGCAAACTTACCAATAACACAATTTTACAGAGTATGTACTGATAATAATAAACCTTTTTATAATGTATATGCTGGCACGCAAGATAATAATACCTTAGGTGGCCCTGCTAGAACCATTAGCGCAACTGGAATTACAAATGCTGATTGGTATGTAACTGTGGGTGGGGATGGCTTTCAATCACGTGTTGACCCAACTGATCCAAATATTATTTACAGTCAATCACAATATGGCGGTTTAATTCGTTTCGATAAAAAAACGGGAGAACAAGTAGATATTAGACCAATGGAAAAAGAAGGAGAATCAGCTTACCGTTTTAATTGGGATGCACCAATCATCATTAGTAAATTCGATAACAAACGCATTTATTTTGCAGCTAATAAGTTATTTAGAAGTGATAATAGAGGAAGCGGTTGGAAAGTAATTAGTCCTGATTTAACTGCTAACATTGATAGAAACAAACTCCCCGTTATGGGAAAAGTATGGAGTATAGATGCTGTAGCGAAAAATCAATCAACTTCTATTTATGGAAATATTACTGCCTTAACCGAATCACCGTTAAACGAAAAATTAATAGTTGTTGGAACAGATGATGGTTTAATCCAAATAACAGATAATGGTGGAACTAGTTGGAATAAAATTTCAAACTTCTCTGGTGTTCCAAATCAGGTGTTAGTTCAAAATGTGTTGGCATCACGACACAATGAAAACGACATGTTTGCTTGTTTTAACAATCACCGTAATGGCGATTTTAAACCATACTTAATGAAAAGCTCAGACAAAGGGAAAACCTGGACAAATATTAGTCACAATTTGCCTGAAAAAGGCTCTGTATATTGCGTAGCAGAAGATCCTAAAAATAAAAATTTAATTTTTTGCGGAACAGAATTTGGTTTTTATTTCAGTATCGACGCTGGATTAAATTGGATAGAAATCACAAGCGGTTTGCCTCAATCCATTTGCATCCATGATATTGCCATACAAGAACAAGCGAATGATATTGTTATCGCAACTTTTGGTAGAGGTTTGTTTGTTTTAGATGATTACACTATTTTACAAACTATCAAAAAAGCAGATTTAGAAAAACGAGCAACTATTTTTCCAATTTCTGATGCACTTGTATTTAATGAATCGACTCCTTATGGGCATACAGGGAAATCTTTTCAAGGCGAAAGCTTTTATACTGCTCCTAATCCAGCAATAGGTGCTAATATTCGCTTTTACTTAAAAGAAGATTTTAAAACAATTAAAGAAAAACGTAAGGAATTAGAAAAAGAAAAGATAAAAAATAATCAAGGTGTTTTTTATCCATCTAAAGATAGTATTCGACTTGAAGCACAAGAAGAGGCTGTTTATACTTTATTAGTTATCACTGATGAACAAGGGAACGAAATACGAAAATTAAAGCAAGATGCTAAAAGTGGTTTGTATCAAACAGTTTGGGATGGTCGTTTAGAAGCCACATCTCCCGTTACCTTTTATGTACCAAGTGGGGATAATCCTTACGAATCAGCTGACAAAGGGCCTGTTGCTTTACTTGGAAAATATACTGCCCAATTAATTAAAATTGAAAATGGTATACCTGAAATTTTATCTGATAAAATAAGTTTCAATTTAACCACACTTAATAATGGATCTATACCAGAAATTGATAAAGCAAAATTAATTTCTTTTAATAAAGAATTAAGCGAACTAAGACGCGTTATTTTAGGGACTTCAGATTATATGAATTCGATAAACGAACGTGTAAAGTTTTTAAAAGCTGGTTTACAAAAAGGCCCAACAAACAGTTTAAATTTATTATCTGAAATTAAAACTATAGAAAAGAAAATGCAACAATTAGAAATCAAAATGCATGGCGATGGCAGTATAGCAAAGCATGAATTTGAGACCCTACAAGGTATTATTAATTCAATTGAAACGATAGCAGGCGGTACCTGGAGCCAGTCTCATGGCATGACAGAAACCTACGAAGAAAAATTAAAAACCATAAAACCAGAATTTAAAACAGTGTATGATGCTGTAGTATTAATAAATAAACAACTTCAAGACTTAGAATCTAAAGTGGAGGCGATAAAATTACCTTCTACACCTAATCGTTTACCAAAATGGAACGGAGAATAATTATGTAATTTAATTTTTTTTGACATCCAAAAAACCGTAGCTGAATTCAGTTACGGTTTTTTATTTTATACTATTTACAATTATAAAATAACTCAACATTCTTAGCAAACTTCTCATCCTAGCAAAGTTATTTACTCTTAATAAAACTCTCTTTTAAAAATCCAATAATAAAAATTAAAGCGATGCTAATTAACGCCAACATTAAATAAATAGCATTTGTCCAAAGTGCGTTTTCTCCAATGATGATTGGCATTAAAGCAATTACTACTACAGCACCTGCATTACCTGCCATCATTAGTAATCCAGTTGCTGCGCCTGCTTTTTCGATTCCTGCCATTTCCTCACACATCGATAATAACAATGCATAACCAGGTAGAAAAAAGAAACCTAACACGCCGCCCAATAAATACAAAATGTTTAATGAACTCATTGTGCAAAGTGGATAAATGGTTATCATTGCTGCTAAACAGCATAAGGCTAAAAATGGTTTCCTTACTTTTAATTTATCCGATAAAGTTGGGATAATGATAGAACCAACAATGCCGCCCACAATCATAAAAGCGCCTATTAATCCTGCTTCTTCAGCATTAACGTTGTTTGGTTTTAATATAGGCTCTAACCAAGTTGTTAAGCCATTAAAAACACCTAAAGCAAAAAAACAAACAATTAATAATACCACTAAATTTTTATTAGTTAATAATAATTTTATTTCGCTCATGGCACTCATCGCCACTGCTTTACTTTTTACTAAATTATTTTCTTTACCTAAAACATAAAATAATACTGTTAACACAATGGATATGGCTGCAAAAACGATCATGGTATTTCTAAAACCCAAACTTTCATTCAGTACCGGTGTTAATCCCATACCTAACGCCATTCCTATTAACATACCCGCTGTACCAATACCAGTAGCTGTAGCCACATCTTCTTTATCAAACCAATCAGAAACTAATTTAGAAATACCATTGATAATATATGGTTGACCAATAGCAATACCCGTTTGCCCAATAACCAACATGTAAAAATTATCATCAAAAATTCGAACGCAAGCAAATACCGCACTAATGATGCTTCCTAGTAATATGACATAACGATAACCTTTTTTATCAATCATAGTACCTGAATGGATGGATAACAACACATACAATAAAGGGAATGACAATAGCAACGAGCTAACGGCTAATTCGCTGACGCTATATTTATTTTGAAGAAAAGAAACTAAGGGCGCAAAATTTAACCATAAAAATTGACACATGGCTGCTACACCAAAATAAGACATTAATACGACCCAGCGATACGATTTTTTTAAAGTTGGTGTTGACGACATCTTTTAGTTTTTTAGTTTATGTATAATTTGGTATGCAAGATAACTTTAAATTTCAAAAATAGAAAATGAGGTTTACTATTTTATCGACTCTATTTTATCATTAAAATTAGCATCCATTTTTTTCTTGGTTAATTTTATTCCTTTTTTGATTAACCAAAAAGGCAGTAATCCCATTAAAATAAAGCCAAGGAATGTTCCGAATAGGTAGGCAGATTTATTTATAAAATCTAAATCCATCTTAACGGCATTAATAACAGCAGGTATGGATGCAAAAGTAATTAATAGTGCTAAAAAGCCACCAATAATGATTAATACCACACCCAAAATCTTTCTCATACAGTAAATATAAAACTATTAAACAAAAAAATAATCTTACTTCTTTTTAGAAATTTGTTTTACAATAAATAATTTGAGTAATCTTTCACTATTATCTGTCTTTTTAGAACACCCATCAGGTTAAAAAACCTGACAGGTGTTCAGTTTTTTTGATTTCAAGAGTTTTAGCCGAAGCATTATAAACGTATTATAGCGTGAGCACAGAAGACGGTTGCGTAATAACAAGAATGAAATATAAAATTATTCAGGATTAGTTGAGTTCATTTTTCTGAATTTTGTTTTATGATTCATAAAGCAAATTAAGTGAGTGATTAAAATAATGACAGCGCCCATAATCCACGTTTTCATTAGGAAGGTAGGATCTGTCATCTCGAACTCAGGTTTTTGACTGCCAGGAGCTGAGGCATACATTAAATAAGGAAATGCAGAAAAATCAAATACTAAAAAAACAACGAGCACTTTTATATACCCGTATTTCATTTTTACTTTATTTACCAATTTATAAGCGCCTACTTGTAGGGCAATCATAATTAAGAGTAATATTAATAACATAATTTATTGTTTTACTATTTTTAATTTCTTAAAAAAAAGCCTCTCTAAAAATTTCAGAGAGGCTTTTTTCAGGGTTAAACTTTATTTTCTTATTAAGATCCGCAAGCTTCGCAATCCTCTGGATTATCTAAGGAGCAAGATAATTGCGCTTGTTGTTCTTCTAAACTAATGACGTGTTCTTGTCCGCGTTCAAATAATAAAGCGTCTTCATTGCCTAATACTGGAATAGCTAAGGCTGCTTTATCAACCGTAAATTTAATAGCGTCAGCAGCAGCTTTTGTACGTAAGTAGTACATACCTGTTTTTAAGCCTTTTTTCCAAGCATAAAAATGTGCTGAAGATAATTTTGCAAAATTAGCATCTTGGATAAACAAGTTTAAGGATTGTGATTGACAAATGAACGCTCCACGGTCGGCAGCCATATCAATAATAACACGTTGTTTAATTTCCCAAACTGTTTTATAAATATCTTTGATGTTTTGAGGAATCTCAGGAATATTTTGTACCGAGCCATTTGCTCCAATAATTTTGTTTTTCAACGAATCATTCCACATACCTAATTTTACTAAGTCGCGCAACAAGTGCTTGTTTACTACAGCAAACTCACCTGATAACACACGACGGCTATAAATGTTAGATGTGTATGGTTCAAAGCATTCGTTATTACCTAATATTTGTGATGTAGAAGCGGTAGGCATTGGCGCTAATAACAAAGAGTTACGCACACCAAACTTTTTCACTTCTTCTTTTAAAATATCCCATTCCCAACGTGGACTTGGTGTTACATTCCACATATCAAATTGCATAATGCCTTTTGACAATGGAGAACCTGGATAAGATTCGTAAGCGCCATCCACTTTTGCTAAGTCTTTACTAGCTGTCATTGCAGCATAATAAATAGTTTCAAAAATTTCTGCGTTTAATTTTTTAGCTTCTTCGCTTTCAAAAGGATAACGTAATAAAATAAAGGCATCCGCTAAACCTTGCACACCTAAACCAATTGGGCGGTGACGCATGTTTGAATTACGCGCTTCAGGAATTGGGTAGTAATTACGGTCAATTACTTTATTTAAATTTTTAGTGATAATATAAGTTACTTCAAATAAGCGTTGGTGATCAAAGGTTCCTGTTTTTTCATCCACAAAACGTGGTAAAGCAATAGATGCTAAATTACAAACAGCAACTTCGTCAGGACTAGTATATTCAACAATTTCTGTACATAAGTTAGAAGACTGAATAGTTCCTAAATTTTGTTGATTCGATTTTGCATTACACGCATCTTTAAATAACATATAAGGATTACCCGTTTCGATTTGAGAATCGATGATAGCAGCCCATAATTCACGTGCTTTTACTTGCTTACGAAATTTACCTTCAGCTTCGTATTTAGTATAAAGCGCTTCAAATTCTGCACCCCATCTGTTGTATAAGTCAGGGCATTCGTTAGGGCACATTAAACTCCAATCGCCTTCTTCTTCTACACGCTTCATAAACAAATCAGGAATCCATAGCGCTGTAAATAAATCACGCGCACGCATTTCTTCTTTACCATGATTTTTACGAATATCTAAAAACTCATAAATGTCCGCATGCCAAGGCTCTAAATATACGGCGATAGATCCTTTACGTTTTCCTCCACCTTGATCAACGTAACGAGCTGTTTCGTTAAATACTTTAAGCATTGGCAAAATACCATTAGATGTACCGTTTGTTCCTTTAATATAAGAACCTGTGGCACGTACTTTATGTATAGCTAAACCAATACCACCAGCTGATTGAGAAATACGAGCACATTGTTTTAAGGTATCATAAATTCCATCAATACTATCGTCTTTTGCTTGTAATAAAAAGCAAGAACTCATTTGTGGTTTTGGAGTACCTGCATTAAATAAGGTTGGTGTGGCGTGTGTAAACCAACGCTCGCTCATTAAATTATACGTTTCAATGGCTGCGGCAATATCTTCTTTATGAATACCAACCGAAACACGCATTAACATGTGTTGTGGACGCTCGGTAATTTTACCGTGTGTTTTTAATAAGTAAGAACGCTCCAATGTTTTGAAACCAAAATAATCGTACCCGAAATCTCTATCATAAATAATAGAAGAATCTAAAAGCTGAGCATGCTTCATTACAATTTCATATACATCCTCAGCAATTAATGATGCACGCTGATTTGTTTTTGGGTCAATGTAATTATATAATATTTCAATCGTTTTCGAAAACGATTTGATTGTGTTTTTATGTAAATTACTAACTGCGATACGCGATGCTAATTGCGCATAATCAGGATGAGTGGTGGTTAATGAAGCAGCTGTTTCTGCTGCTAAATTATCAAGATCACTAGTTGTTACACCATCATATACACCATCAATTACTTTTTTAGCAACTTGAATAGGATCTACATGTGCCGCATCAAGCCCGTAGCTTAATTTTTGAACGCGTGCTGTGATTTTGTCAAATTTCACAGATTCTTGAGTGCCATCTCTCTTTATTACAAACATAGTGTTAAATTTTTTTAGTATTAATTTCTTATTAGTGTCTCAGTTTCGCTATAACAAGTTATAGCTATAATTTCTTTTTTTTACACCCGTTATTTTTTGATATTAACAAAATGACGGTTAATTATTTTATTCTTTGTTTTATGACCTTTGTGGGCGATAGTTTTATTTTATGTTTTTATTTTCGTGTTTTTAGAGGCTAACATTCCCTTACAAAATTTTAATTTTGTTCAATCATTTTTAGTACCTTATTAAAAGGGGATTTTAACCTATGAATGATTTATCTAAAAATCCTCATCTAAATTAAACACGTTTTTTTCTTCTTGATTACCCATAACGCCCGCTTTTTGGTATTCGGCAACGCGTTTTTCGAAAAAATTGGTTTTACCTTGTAATGAAATCATTTCCATAAAATCAAATGGATTGACAGCATTATAGAATTTATCGCAACCTAAAGCTAGTAACAATCTGTCGGCACAAAACTCAATGTATTGACACATTAAATCTGCATTCATTCCAATTAATTTAACTGGAATAGCGTCCGATACAAAGTCCTTTTCTATAGCAACCGCATCTGTAATGATATCAGTTACTTGTTGTTTAGGTAATTTATTTACGACATGATCAGCATATAATAAACAAGCGAAATCGCAGTGTAAGCCTTCATCACGAGAAATTAACTCATTACTAAAGCTTAAGCCTGGCATTAAGCCACGTTTTTTTAACCAAAAGATAGAGCAAAAAGAACCTGAAAAGAAAATTCCTTCTACAGCTGCAAAAGCAATTAAACGCTCAGCAAAAGAACCATTTTGAATCCAACGCAAAGCCCAATCCGCTTTTTTACCAACACAAGGCACAGTTTCAACGGCATGTAATAATTTATCTTTTTCTGCTGAGTCTTTAATATAAGTATCAATTAATAAAGAATAGGTTTCAGAATGAATGTTCTCCATCATGATTTGAAAACCATAAAAGAAACGCGCTTCAGGGTATTGAACTTCATTTAGGAAATTAATCGCTAAATTTTCATTTACGATTCCATCACTCGCTGCAAAAAACGCTAACACATGTTTTATAAAATGACGTTCGTTATCATTCAACTTATTATTCCAATCCGTCATGTCTTGGGATAAGTCAATTTCTTCGGCCGTCCAAAAACTTGCTTCCGATTTTTTGTAAAATTCCCAAATGTCATTGTGTTTGATTGGGAAAATAACAAAGCGGTCTTTGTTTTCAGCTAATATTGGTTCTATCATAATTTTATCTTTATATATAATCTCTTGCAAAAAAAAACAGAGATGTTTTGTTTAGTTAATCCGTTTTACAAATCTGATTAAAAATGATTGAATTTCTTATAAATGAAATTAACATTACAGTGCTTGTTTTTAACAATCTGCTATTAACATTTTTTCGTTGATAACCCTTGAAATGACTTTAATAGAAAGGTTTTCAAAGCATTTATTAAAAATAATGAAAAATAATTGTATTTAGTTTTTGTTGTAACCTAATTTTTGTTAAGCATATGTTAGAAATAGTTAAAATATCATCTAAAAGGCTTATTAGAGTAGTGTTTTTAAACCTAATCACAAAACTAATCACAAAAATTAATGAATGTTACATAAAACCTCTGATTTTTAATCGTCTATTTTAGATAAACCTTTGATTTTTTATGACAAATTATATAAAAAACAACTATCATTTATTGAATAAGTTAGCGATGAATTTAAAAACGATTCAATAATATTATGTAAGGAATAAAAAAATAGTATTACATCAATCTCCTAAAATAATTTTTCATTACTACTATGAACGGCTTTTATTTTTGGTAGCGACATTGTAACTCCACAATCTTTTTTGAATTGCTGAATAATATACGTGACTAATTCGGGCATAAAAAATTGAGTTGGTGTGTGTACAAAAAAGTAAATCGTTTCTAATCCTTGTTCCATCCATTCAAAAAGCTGATGTATCCATTCGTCAATTCGCTCATAATCACTCGGATGTTTATCATTGGCATTGAATCTAATAAAAGCGGTTTTATTTGTTAAGCGCATGTGTAATACATCTCTGCGCATAGGCGTATCGGTTAATACCAATCCCATTTGATTTTTATACAAATAATTAGAAAGTAGGTTAAGTTCCTTCCCTTCAATAAACCAATCGGGGTGGCGTAATTCGATTGCTAAGTCACGCAGGTTACTTTTATCTAAAAAGGCTAATAATTCGTGGCAACGTTTGGGCGAAAAGTGAGGTGGTAATTGCAATAAACAGGCACCTAATTTATGTTGCAAAGGTTTAACAATCTTATAAAACTCTTCCATATAATCTACTACAGATAATAAATTACTGGAGTGACTAATTGCTTGGTGAATTTTAGGGCAAAATTTAAAATCAGCAGGAGATTCCTCGAACCACCTTTGTATTTTTTCTTTTTCGGGCAAGCGGTAATGTGTCAAGTTAAGTTCAATGGTATTAAATTGTCGGCTATAATATTTTGCATAATCTTTTGGCTTGGCTCTTTCAGGATAAATGGTTCCCACAAACGCATCATCACTCCACAACACACCTCCCACGTATACGTGTGGAAATTGCGCTTTCGCACCGCCCAATACTTTTTTAACACCTTGATGGTTAGAAGGTAAAGCAAAATTAACAAGTTCTAACTGATTGGTTCTTCCAAAATCCATGTGTGTTATTCGTAATAATTAAACGTATCTGTTTCTATAATGTCCTGTTCTTCTTCTTCTAAATCTTTAACCGAGCCAAAGCCAATCACATCCTTATAAGTACCTTCATCCTTTAGTTCCACAGCTCGTTGTATTTTTTCTTTACCAAACCGTTCTTTTAATTGATATACCGTTTCTCGAAGTTTATCTTTTTTAGTATGGTCTTCAAATAAATTATAAGCTACCAAATTACTTTTTATAAATTGAGAAACAAATACCGAAATACTTGTGATACCTGAGTTAATGAGTGAGTTTATTTTAGTTTTAGTCGTAAACTCAATCATCCGATTTGTAAGTGCTTCAAATATTTCAAGGCCATCCTGCATGGCAGTTTGTATTTTAATAAAATCATCCCAACGCTCGCCATTGGCGTATTTAATAGAAAAACCAATATGATGACAAAAAAAATGTCGCTGAACCATTCGCTTTTCGAGGGTTAAACATAGAGTTAAAAAAATATCATTAATACCGTCTATACTCTGGCGTTGCTCTTTGGATAAGTGACGCATGGCTTGCATCGTTTTATAATCTTGTTCATTATTAACATCTACTTCTATAAAATTTAACCGGCAATGCCAATAAAAACCAGTTACACTACGCAAAATGGCTTTTAAATTTTCGGGGGAAGCGTAGCGCAGTTGTAAAGGCGTTGTAATGCCTCCTTTATTTAACCGAACTTCCGTACCGTGAGCTATTCCTGGTAAATCGGTTAATTTGAGTTTTGATAAAATTGTATCGATATTCTCACTATTAATTATGGTTAACCCATCGGGCTTTTGTATATCTGATGCTAACTTAGCTAAAAAATAATTAGGAGCTACGCCAATAGAACATTTAAGCCAATCCCCTACTTCATTTGCTATATCTCTCTTAATGTCCCTAGCTACTGATAATACATCTTTATGCACCAAAGAATACTGCGTTAAATCAACAATGGCTTCGTCAATACTTTTAGGGAAAACATCGTTACTATACTTCTTTAATACAGCCATTATTTTTACATGAAATTGGCGATAACGTTCTGGATTTGTTTCTAAAGGCACTAATTGAGGGCATAGTAACATGGCGTCGTTTAAACGCATGCCTGTTTTAACGCCAAAGCGCTTAGCCTCTATGCTAGGGGCGATAATGCAACCAAACTTACTCGGATAAACACATACTCCCACTGGCCTATTCCGTAAGTGAAAATTAACTTGTTGCTCACAACTTGCAAAAAAGCTATTCATATCAACAAACAATATACGAGGCTCTTTATGAGGAGCTAATTTAGAAATAGTTACCATGATGAAACAAAAATACTATAATTTATAGTTTATAATTGCTACAAATTATAGCATTAAGCTTGATTGTTTATAAATACACCTTCAAACCTGTAAAAAAGTTGAAAAAATTAAAACACAATGTAGATAGGTTAAATTCTAAAAAAATGTTATTTTTGTTTCCTAAAATTTAACTAACATGATTGATTTAACAGGAATTATCTCTATTAGTGGACAACCAGGATTATATAAAGTTGTTGCACAATCTAAAAACGGAATTATTGTAGAGAACTTACATGACAAAAAACGCACATCTATTAGCTCTACGGCTAAAGTAAGTTCGTTAGAAGATATTAGTATGTTTACTACAGGAGAAGACAAGCCAGTTGCTGAAATCATGAAGGCAATTTTTGATAAAGAAAAAGGTGGCGCTTGTTTAGATGCAAAAGCTGATGATAAAGCAGTGGCTGCCTATTTTGAAGTTGTATTACCTGAATATGATAAAGAGCGTGTTTACACAAGTAATATGCGTAAGTTATTTAATTGGTATAATGGCTTACAAACTACAGGCAACTTAAAAGTAAAAGAGTCTGATAAAAAAGATGCAGCGACTGAGAAAATTGTAAAAGCTGCAACTGAGAAAAAAGCAACTGTTAAGAAAACAGCAGTAAAGGACGTTAACAAAGCAAAAACAAGTACTGGAAATAAGAAAACAACTGGTGTTAGAAAAACTGGTGTAGCTTAAGTATTGATATCAATAACAAAAAAGGCTGTCTCTTTATAGAGTCAGCCTTTTTTGTTGAATTAAATTTCTAATAAATTAATTATTCAAACATAAATCCGTTAGAAATATATCCTGCCTTGAAGCTCGTTTTAAAATTCCCATTAACAGCATAAACTTCGATGGTAGATTTTTGGACATAATCAATAGCATCGCTTACATAAATATTATAGTCTATTGGATTTACACCTAATCCATAATATATTTTAGAGCCTTGATTGACAAGTGGTAAAGCAGGTAAGGAGGTATTAACGATAGGGAATTGACAAATGCCTTTATTTAAATAATACAACGTGTCGCGTGTTTTATTTGCACATAATTGAATTGGGCTATCTGTTGTAGTAAATGATAAACTTAATTCAACTTGCAATGTCACGGGATTAATACGAGTTAATTTACCAACTTGGCTTGCCGAAGTACTGCCACTTGCTAATATCCATATTTTAGAATTTTTATCGACGATGATATTGGATGCACCCTTGCCAACATTGATACTATCCGAGACTACATCGGTAATGGCATTAATAACATAACAATAATTGTTACTTGGGCTTGTAACAAATGCTTTATTATATACTAATACCATCTCTTCTGTATTACTATAAGTGGGAATAGAGCCCGTAATGGCATTCGTATTTAAATCAATAATTTGAATAGAGCGCGCATGTAAATCACTCACATAGCCTTTATTGTAAGTGATTGGCAACAGATAACGAGGAGAATTGAATCCTGTAATAGTGCCCGTTTTTTTAAAGTCGTAGGTAGAAACAACTTCTATTTTACTAGAATTATTAATAACCAAATAATACGCATTATTGTATTTTGTCAAACTCTGACAAACATCTCCCAACACGGTCGAACTATTTTGTTGAGCAAAAAAATCTTCGACAACAGCTCCTGTTATGGCATCATACAAGGAAACACTTGCATTTACATGAGTATACCCACCTTCGTTAATTACAAATACTTTATTGGTAGAATTTAAATTAGCAAACGTTGTAATAGGCTCTTGTGGTTTATCTTTTACACAAGAATTTAATAAAATGAAAACTACAACGATATATATATAATTAATTATAAATTTCATTTTCGTTTTTTTTGAAAAAAATCTTTTAATAATTTAGAACATTCATCTTCTAAAACACCTTTAACAACGACTGTTTTTGGGTGCAATACAGGTTGATTTATTTTTGAATATCCTTTTTTGTCATCTGATGCGCCGTACACTATTTTAGTAATATGAGTCCATTGTAAAGCACCCGCGCACATTAAACAAGGCTCTAGTGTTACATACAACGTACAATCGTTTAAGTATTTGCCACCAATATAATTAGCGGCAGAGGTAATCGCTTGCATTTCGGCATGAGCCGTTACATCATTTAGTTGTTCGGTTAAATTATGGCCGCGAGCTATGATTTTATTTTCGGCCACAATAACGGCACCAACAGGTACTTCATCTGCATCAAAGGCTTTTTGGGCTTCTTTAAATGCT
>JANXRU010000297.1 GCA_025356715.1 Bacteroidota bacterium | reverse complement strand
TAAAATTCGAAAAATTTTAGAAGAACTAGGTGTAAATATCAAGCTGGCAAGGCTTCGCAGAAAACTAAGTTCTGAGCAAGTTGCTGAAAGAGCTAATATCACGCGTGTCACCTTATTAGCTATTGAAAAAGGTTCTCCTGGTGTTGCTATGGGTAATTACCTGCAGGTATTGTTTGCTCTAAACCTAGAGAAAGATTTATTAAAAGTAGCATCTGATGATGAATTAGGTCGTAAACTAACTGATGCAAAATTATTGGTGAAAGAGCGTGCGCCTAAAAAATCATCGAATAAATTAAAGTAGTATGACGATTAAAAATCAAAAAAAAGAACTCTTTGTTTTTGCAGATTGGCAAGAGTTAAAAAAGCCAACCTTAATGGGGACATTACATGTAACTCCATCAAAGGGAACTGAAATATTCTCTTTCGAATATGCAAAAACTTGGTTAGAGTCAGGTTATTCACAACAGATTGACCCAGATTTACAAATGTATTCGGGTCAACAATTTACCTCAGATAAGAAAAGTAATTTTGGTGTGTTCTTAGATTCTTCACCAGATAGATGGGGAAGAGTTTTAATGAAAAGGAGAGAAGCTGCTTTAGCAAAAGCTGAAAATAGAACGGCAAACACACTTTTGGAATCTGATTTTTTATTGGGTGTTTATGATGGACATCGCATGGGGGCTTTACGTTTCAAAACAGAAATGGATAGACCTTTTTTAGATCACAACGCTAAAAACCCTGCTCCTCAATGGGCTACATTAAGAGAACTGGAACACGCAAGTTTAGAATTAGAAAAAGACGATATTATTGGCGACCCGGAATATATTAAATGGTTAAATATGTTGGTTTCTCCAGGAGGCTCATTAGGAGGCGCAAGACCGAAAGCGAGTATTGTAGATAATGATGGCCATTTATGGATTGCAAAATTCCCAAGTCGTAATGATATAAAAAATGTTGGGGCATGGGAAGCAGTTGCGCATGATTTAGCAATTAAATCAGGTATAAATATGGCGGATATTCAAGTTAAAAATTTCACAAATAAATACCATACATTTTTAACAAAACGATTTGATAGAACACAAAAACAAAAAAGAATTCATTTTGCATCTGCAATGACATTGCTTGGCTATACCGATGGGGCTGACCATCACGCTGGAGTTAGTTATATTGAATTAGCAGAATTTATTACTCAAAATGGAGCAAATATAAATGAAGATTTATTACAACTCTGGAAAAGAATTGTGTTTAGTATTTGTATAACAAATACGGATGATCATTTAAGAAACCACGGCTTCTTATTAACAGAAACAGGTTGGATTCTTTCGCCTGCATATGATATAAATCCAATTGAAGATGGAACAGGCTTAACGCTTAATATTTCAGAAGATGATAATTCCTTAGATGTAAATTTAGCATTAAGTGTGGCTCCTTATTTTCGCATTGAAGAAGCGCATGCAAAACAAATAATAAAAGAGATTCAAAATGTTGTAAGCACATGGAAAGATGTAGCGAAAAAATACAACATTTCTAATAGCGAACAAGAAGCAATGTCGAGTGCATTTCGCATTTAATTTATAATAAAAAATTAAAAAAAGTCGCCCCAATATGGAGCGACTTTTACTAAATTTTATAATGCTATTACTTGACTTTTTTTACCAACCACTTCAATAACAAAGAAACGCTGAAACTAACCACTGCGCCAAGTGAAGCAAGAATAACTGTTTTTAAAATATCTGATGAACCCACGTTCACAGCTACGGTTAAAACCGTTCCGGAAACAGTACCCAGAATAGTTCCGCTTTCTATGTTATTGTGTGTTGACATGGTTATACTTTGCCTGAATCAGCTTTAGTCATTTTAGTGGTTGTTTTTATTGAAACTCTGGGGCTTTCGTAAACATCTTGTTTTGCGAAAATGTTGATTTTAGTAATGTCTTCATAATGAAAACTTTCACGCCCTGCATCTGCCTTTGTTACTTTTGCTCCTGCTGAAAACGTTTCTACTAACTCATTTTTTTCTTTGTTAAATGTTTTCACATTCACTTCAAATTCCAAGGTGCTTGTTTCGGTATTTTGATTTTCTGTCATAATTTTATTTTTAAAATGAATAATTAAACTGTTTTCCCTGAATCTGCTTTAGTCATTTTTGAACCACAGCGTTCGTGAATACTCAAATCAATGTCAGGTATTTTACCTGCATCTGCTTTTGTTGATTTTAAAGTCACCCAAAGTTCCTCTTGGATTTCATCAAAACGTCCTGCGTCAGCCTTTGTTAATTTTGAACCATCACAAGTGATGCTTAAAATTAATTTACCGCCACAATCAGTTTTGGATTCGTTATTTGGGATTACTTGTAACTCAACCTTTGTTTGAGTATTGCAATTTTGGTTTTTTTCTTCGTGCATTTTGATAATGATTTTAATGATTATTATTCAGTTGTTTTTTACCGTTGTTGCATCGCCTTCAGTAGTTGTCACTGCTTGGCTTATTGCAGTCGCTACGCTTCCTGCTACAATTAAATAACCTCCAATGGTTACTATAAGTGTAGGGATAGCAATAGGGGAGGCAATGATTACGCCACCTGCGGCGGCTAATCCTAATCCAACATTTCTTAAAATTTTAAAGAATTTTGGTGTTGGTGCTTTTAATCTATCGATGAGTTTCATGATTTTTTGTTTTAAATGATTACTATTTTTTTGTTTTAAAAGCCCTGGGCATAAATGCCTAGGGCTTTTGGATTAGGCAACCTCAACAATACTTAACGCATTGTAAGAGCCATTTTTCAT
>JANXRU010000279.1 GCA_025356715.1 Bacteroidota bacterium | reverse complement strand
TTGAAAACATGGGAAGCACTACTATCGTAGAGCGTAAGAATGCCTTAGCTGCAGTGTTTGGGTGGATGTTTATTGGAATGATTGTAACTACTACCCTATCTTTCTCTTTTGCATTTGTACCTGAATTAAAAAGTTTAGTATTAGCAACTGATGAAGTTGGTAATATTATTGGTAGGACAACGCTTGGCACTATCTTTACATTTGCTCCAATATTGCTTTTATTCGGTATGTCAATGGGTTATAGAAAATTACCATTTATTGGTTTAGCAGGTTTATTTGTTTTGTTTTCTGCTTTATTTGGAATGAGTATGAGTGTAATTTTTGCTGTATATAGGATGGATTCAATTGTAAACGTATTTTTATCTACTTGTGCATTGTTTGGTATTATGGCTGGTGTAGGCTATTTTACAAAAACAGATCTTACTAAAATGGGTAATATTTTAATGATTGGGGTAATGGGCATTTTTGTAGCATCACTTATCAATTATTTTGTAGGAAGCAGTCAAATGGGCTACATCATTAGTGTTATTGCTGTTATTATATTCACTGGCTTAACTGCTTATGATATGCAAAAAATAAAAATAATGTTGCAAGATCATGATGGCTCAGAAAGCTACAAAAAACTGGCACTTTGGGGCGCTTTAGATTTATACTTAGATTTTATCAACTTGTTTTTATCTTTACTACGTATTTTTGGTTCAAGAAAATAATCAAAATTTCAAAAAACATAAGCCACAAATTTTTGTCAAAAGAATTTGTGGTTTTTTTATTGACTAAAATTAAATAGATTTGTGAATGAAAAAAATCTTCCTTTCTTTACTAATCCTATTTTCTCTTAACAACTGCGATCGAATTAACCAAAAAATTGCCATCAAACACAATGACGAAATTATTGCACTAAGTGACGACGTTGTTAAAGAATTTGATAAATTAAATAGCGTTTTATCCACCTATAATCCAGATAGTATTGACATAGCTTTAGCAAATTATAATCATTTAGTAGGAAGCTCTATAAGCGCACTTAATAAAATCTCACCGGTAAATGATACATCGTTAAAACATAGTACTAGTATGCTAATGGAAGTTTTTAAATCGGTTGGCGAAAACGAGTTCAAACAAATTAGTGATATGTATCATTTACCTGATTCGCTTTATACAACAAAAGAACAGAAAGAGGTTTTTGATATTGCTACAGCTATTGACGAGAAAGTAGCAGCTGCTCAATTAAAACAATTAACAACTCAAAAAATATTTGCTAAAAAAAACAATTTCGTTTTAATGGTGGGCAAAGATACGTTGAAGTAATTGTATTTATACAAATAAATCACTTGCTATTTTATCAGCTACTAATTTCCCTTTATTGGTTAAGGTGTATGAATTATTGCTAATCACAATAGAATCGTTTTTTATAAAAGATTCGGCTTTTAATTTAAATTGCTTTACAAAGCATTCGTTGAAATTTTCCTGTAGATAATTTAAATCTATGCCCCATATAGTTCGTAAAGAAGTTAAAACATATTCATTAAATTTATTTGCTTCTGTTAAAACTTCTTTTTCAAAAAACGTTAGGTCATTTGAAGTTACTTTATTTATGTACACATTATTATTTGGAACATTCCATTGCCTTGACAGACCATCGAACGAATGAGCGGAAGGGCCCAATCCCAAATAATAAGCTCCTTTCCAATAGTTAGAGTTATGCTTACTAAAAAAGTGTTCCTTTCCAAAATTTGAAATTTCATACTGAACAAATTTATTCTTTTCCAAACGTTCAATCATTTCTAAAAACAACTCAGCACTTTTTTCATCATCTATTATAAGCTCTTTCTTTTTATTTACATCATGACCGAATTTCGTCTTTTCCTCAATAGTCAAATTGTAACTTGAAATATGCTTCACATCCAAATCAATTGCCTTATTTAAAGTGGCTTTCCAATTACTAAGATTAGAAAATTTAGAACCATAAATTAAATCAATGGTAATGTTTTCAAACCCTTTATCCTGTGCTCTTTTTACACTTGCTTCACTTTCAGAAGCTGTATGCGCTCTATTCATCCACTGTAACTCTTTCTCATCAAAACTTTGTAAACCAATACTTAACCGATTAATCCCGAGTGATTTTAAAACTTTCAATTTTTCTTGAGACAAATCATCTGGATTACATTCCACAGTTATTTCAGCCGTATTAGATACTTTATATGTTTTATGTAACTTATCTAAAATAAGATGCATTTCTTTTTCTGACAGTAAACTAGGAGTACCTCCACCGAAATAGATGGTTTCAATAGAAGTGTTCGGCAAATAATTTTTACGAATATCTATTTCGTTCAAAATTGATGTTACTAATTTAGCCTTAGTATTGAGTGATGTTGAAAAATGGAAATCACAATAATTACAAGCCTGCTTACAAAAAGGAATATGAATGTAAATACCACTCATTATTGTTTGTTAAAGGGTATTAAGAAATAAGTAGTTAATTCTTCTATTAACTTTTTCACATTACTATTTGCTTGTTGATCTTGATATGTTAATTGCAATTTTTCAAGGTATTGCTTTCTATTGCTTAATAAGTATTGAGAAACGAAATAGTAAGAATCAATAGTTAAATCATTTTCTTTTACTACCAATTGATCAGCTGTTGTTTTTTTATAGCGTTTATAAGTGGAGGTGATTTTTTCGTATTCTTTTAAGCTAAAATAGCCCATTATTAATGTTACAAAAATACCATCCAAAAATTTTTGAAAAGGAATTTGCTGATACGATACCAATGTATCTTCCAATATTTTTATTGACTTAAGTTTATCCTTCTCGTCTCCCGTTAATAATAAAGCAGCATAAAAACATTTTAAGTTAATTAGTTTAATTAAATGGCCGTCTTCCCAAATGGGCTTAACCAATTCACTTTCTAACTTATTCCTCAGAAAAAGAATGTTTTCCTTAATTTCTTTTGGAAGTACTTCTTGGTAGTCGTTTTTAAAAACATATCCATAATAGCTTAAATAATGGCTAGTTTGAACTGCTATTGAAAATAATTCAGGTACATTCATATAACTTTTCCAGTATTTCAAAAATGAACTTACTCCATTCATTTTTTTTATTTCCAATAACATGGCCTCTGTATTAACAGTAGTAAGAATATGTTGAAGGCGTTGCGCTAAAATTTTAAAATATATATCATCTAAATAATGGAAGCATACAAATGCATTATTTAAAAAATCACGTTCCAAGGCATCTAAATCCACAAGTGTTTCTGGTTTAAAAAAATCAGGATGATTTAAAAAACTTAACTCGTAAAACTTCCCAAAACGCGCTAAAATGCTAATAGAATGAGATGGATGATTAACATAAGAATCAAAGAACGTTAGTTTTTTATGTGAATGAGATTTTGAAATATTCTCTTTCCCTTTAAAAAATAATTGTTCCCGCAAATACGAATAGATGGTATTTTTTGTTTGTTCTAAAATTAAATACTCATCTATATTTTTATGATACTTAATTACATCTTTTGATTCTGATACAAATGCTTGCTGAGCCAAAAATTTATTTACCTCCACTAACGTTGTAAAATCTTCAATTTTAGAGCCTATATCAATTACCCATTCTGCAATTGCATTTGCTCTAAATCGGTTCCCTTTACTCAATAATTCTTCAATAAGAGACAAGTTATGCTTTAAATAATTTGGATAATTTCTACTTAAAAAAGAACTAAGTTTAAATGTATAGTGAGTAAGTTGCAAAAATTTTTTTCTGGTTTTTTCATTAGAATCTCCATAAATCAATTGGCATAATTCATCGGATTCGGGTTGAACTTTTTGTTTACGAATCGATGTAATTAATCGATAGGATAAATCAGCTTTGGTATTTTGAAGATACTCTGAAAATTCATTGTAATGAAAATCTGAAAGTAACAAGATTTGTTTTTGAATGCTAATCATAACTTAAACCTACAAATAATTTTCTTAACAATAATAACAAAATTTATAAATTAGGGCACCATTTGATAGATTTTACCATGTAATTCTGTTGCCTCCTAAAATGACAATAACTTTAATTTTAGGCATTTTCTTTTTCAAGATGCTATGATGTTCCACTGCTAAACTAAATCCAAACTTGTCAAATCCATTATTTAATATTTTAAATGAACCTTCGTCTGTTATAAATTGTCTAATAATTAAATCAGCTAATTGGTTGTAGGTGTATAATTTTATTTTAACTGGAGTGTATTTAGAATCTTCTTTTTCTTTTTTGGAAGGTTTCTTTCCAATAAATAAATGTGTACTTGTTTCTGTATCTTCTTTATCAAAATAAAAATTTGTTCCTGAAAAATCTATGCAATTAATAGAAGCAATATGATAATCAATAAAGGCGTTTTTGTAACCATTGAGTTTGCAATTTTTCTTTATTTTTTTACCAATTCGTAATTTATTTTTTGTATTTTTTTCCAACCGATTTTCTGAAAATACATTTACATAACTATCTGCCGTTAATTGTAATGCTTCATTATTTTGCAATTGTTTACGTTCTTTTCGCTCTCGTTTTTGATTAAATTTACCTACAATTATCTGTTTTAATAGATCATAGTCAGGTTTGATAGGATCAAAATCCTGGGCATGTAATGAGGTTGAAAAGATGAAGATAAGTATGATGATACCAATTTTCAAAACTAATAAATTAAATTGATAAAGTCATTTAAATCATTGATAGTAGCTTTAGGAGGCAAAGCACTTAGTTGAACAGTTAATCTACCTTCATTTTTTTTAGCATCAAATGTGCTTATTTTACCAACATATACCCCGCCACTATTTGCCGTTAAAATAACAGTAATAATAGAATTTTTAGATGCTTTAAGCTCAGAATTGTTATAAAATGTTTGGGATATATTTAGACGAGCATCAACTAATTGAATACTTTTACTACTAATTTGTTTCCCCTTTTCATTTACGAAATGCCCGTTAAATACAATGGGGTTTTCATAAGGTATTGGCCTATCACAATTGTAGGTGCCAAATCCTCTAAGTATTAATACTCGTGTAATATCATATAAATTTGTATTTACCCTTTCTTCTAATAGTTCTTCTATATTTTTTTCTTGATAAGAAAAAATATCATTTCGCGAATTCGCATTACCTGATTTAAAGTTTTTGTAGGCATTTTCAAATTTTTGTTTTCGATATTTTGTTATTATTTTTCTTTCGTTGGATTTTGCCTCGTAATTGAAATACATTTTTTTAATGGCTTTTTGCGTTCTATCAGTATTCCTGTTTGAAATCATTGGGTAGGCATGAAATTCTACGGTATCCATTACATCATAAAATTTAAAAATAAAATCATCTGTTTCTTTATCTGCAATGATATCAAACTCTATATATTTATCTTTACGTATTTCACTTGAAATATATCGAGGCTTTAAAAATCTCCACCTTCTATATTCGGGCTCATAGGTCATTAATTTATTATCAAACGAAAAAGTTTTGATGCTTTTTTTAGCATTCGAGGAAACTAATTTCCATGTTATTTTTTTAAATCCTTCGAGCTCATAAAAATAATTATCTCTATTAGCTGTATCTTTAACATATTTCCATTTATCTATTCTTGAGGTAATTTGAAAGATTCCATCATATACTTTGTTTTTATTTATATGCCAATGGATATGTATAGGATGATTTTTATAGAATATCTGAGGTTGAGGGGTAATAGTGTTTCTATTATTTACGATTAAATTTTTAATTACGTTAATAGTGTCTTTATCTTTCGTTACTCTTATTTTTTTAATACTATCATTACCAATAGTTTTCCATGTTCTTTTAATGCTATCATATTGATAATAATTATAGGATTGTGAGGAGTCATTACTTTTAAAGTCAACTTTAATTTCGTTACCTGTTTTTAATTCAACTGGAGCGCCCGCTACATTTGCACTTAAATTAAACATTCCTGCTGATGAAAAAGGCGCTGATGTGCCATTTTCTTCATAATTCATATTAATACCTGAAGTCACAATTTCCGCTAAATTATACATAGGTGTGAAATTAATTGTCACAATTTCTTTTACAGGTTTCCCATTTGTATATACCAAACTATTTTTTGGAATAAAAATTTTTGTGCCGTTTTGTGTAACAATTTCTTGAGGATTTATTGGTGATACTAAAAAAGATTCTGTTTTGGGAGCTGAATTAGCTAAAGTAATTTTTCCATAAGATTGATTACAAATAATTTCTGTTTTAGGTAATTCTTTTTTAAGTTTTTCAATTTGATCTTTAGTTAATTCGCACATACTTACATCCAATGTTTGTAATTGCTTTAATTGAAATAATTCAATTATTGATTGTAATTTATTATTCGAAAGATTAAGGGTTTGTAGTTTTTTTAAGTGTGTAATTTGTAATGGCAATCTACTAATTTGACATTGACTTAAGTTTAATGAAGTTAAATTTGCACAACTGGATAACGATTTTAATAACTCTGCTTCGCAAGAAATTGTTTTAAAATTTAAAACCAAATCTTCTAAATTAGGAAGTGTATTTAATAGTGTAAAATGCGCTAAGTTATCCCCACTTAGATTTAAATATATTACGTTTGTTGATAAGGAAGCATTTTCAAAACCAGTAAAACTGGTGCCTCCAATAGAGATCTCTTTCAAACTATTAGATACTAAAATTGGTTGTAATGTTTTAAAGTCAAGTAAATTGCAATCCTGAGCTTTAAAAATTTGGATGGAATGTTTTACATTAGTTGTATTAGTTATAATCGATGTAAAAACACCTTCACTGATATCTAATTTTTGCAACTTATGCAAATTCCATAATGAAGGCGGTATGGTTTTAGCGCCTCTTATATTTAGTTCATTTAGATTTGGCAGGGAATTTAAATTTTGATAAGTAGATACGTTGTTGACACATGTGTTTTGACTTAAATCAAGGAAAGTTAAGTTTTGTTGATTTTTAATTTCTTTTGGTAATTCTGAAATTTGATTGCCATCTAAATCTATGGATGAAAAATCTCCATGAATAAAAACATATTCTGGAATTGATTTAATGAAATTATTTTTTAAATAAAGATTTCGTAAAGTTTTACTTTCACTAAACTCTAAAGGTAAATACATTAGATTAGAATTATTAAGCGATAAAGACTCTATTGACAATTGTTTAATGGTGTTTAAACTTGCTTCGAGGTTTAAATTTTTTGCAAAATTCATACTTAAATAATGTAAGTTCTTTGCTGCAATTAATTCTTTTGGGATTTCGGTAAAGGCATTATAACCTAAATGCAAAGTTCCTATTTTGGTAATTGAAACAGAGTGAGAGAT
>JANXRU010000261.1 GCA_025356715.1 Bacteroidota bacterium | reverse complement strand
TATATATATTTATCAAAAAGGTAATGATGTTTATATAAACAGTCCATGCGATAGTTTAGGGAACTTAAACTTTAAGCCTATTGTAAGCGAGAGCAAAGGCATAAAACAAACGATTACTCATATAGGGAACGTGATAGTATCGGAATGCGACGTGGATAGCTTAAAATTGATTATCAAAGGTCTTACTGAAACAGAAAGAACATACACGCAAAAGACAAATGAAATAAAATACATACCGTGCCTAAACGAAAAAACAAAGTTCGACGGCTTTTGTTTTTATTGGTTTTGGATTACTTGTAGCATTTTACTTATCTTTGTTTTAATCAAAATAATAAAATCTTACCTAAAATTATAATCATGTCAAAATCACTTAATCAATTAGAACAAGATGCTCAAGCTAATAACGTTCCCTTAGAGGTGCAAATATTGTTTGATACTTATTTAGTAACAGCTCCTTAATGTAATAAAAAAAACAAGTATTAAAATGTCAAAATCACTTAACCAAATAGAACAGAATGCGCAAACTAATAATATATCGGTTCGCGACCAATTACTTTTTGAAAATTACGCTGTAGCAGGGGCTTCGGGAGCCGTTTATGATGCTTCTAGTGTTCGGTATTCGGGCAACGATTATGATATGCCTAACAGCGGAATAACAGCAGGAACTCCAGGTTTTTGGAACGGAGCGCTTGATGCAATGCCTGTACCCATAGGAAAAAGCCATACTATTACTGCGGTTAAATTTGAGGTAACTTCAGCCACTGCCTCCTCTAATGCAAGGATAGGCATTTATACCGTAGATGCTAACGGCTACCCTAAAAATTTAGTTCAAGATAGTGGGGATATTAGCTGTGCGACGACTGGTATAAAAACGTGGACATTAAGCACCCCTATTAATTTTGTTAGTGCGGACTTGATTTACTACGTTTGTTTTATTACTAGTAGAAGTAGTATAGTTGTGAGAGAATGCTCGACTGACGTGTGTTTAATTCCTAGCGTAGGAGCTAATAGGGGGTGTGTTTACAGAAGTACTTTTGCTTATGGAGCTTTACCGTCTGTTTTTCCAGCAGGGGCTACCGTTAATGTTATTACAGTTTTATTTAAATTTACAAAGCAATAAGTCATGGCTATAAACGAAATATTTAAAAAGAAGCAAAACGAAGACGGGACTGATTATATCGACCCTATTACTAATGATTTTGTGAATGAGGTTATATATAGCGAAGAGGTCGAAGAGGGCGTGAAGATAGCTAATTGGAAGGCGTTTAAGGAGAATTTATTTAATACGCCTATATTCCTTAAACTTATATCAGAAGCTAATCCCAATGCCTATACTACTCTCATTAAAATCATTCAAGACGGCGAAGACGGTAAAGGCAAAGAAGATAATTTTACTTTTATGTTTAAGTTATTAAATGTAAATTGGAACGATTCTGAAATAAAACTAATTAATGAAGCATTAAACATTAATGGCTTCTCTATATCTGTTTAAACATATTATTTAGGTGGCAAAAACAAAGAATAATTTTTGTTATTATTGTTTTTGCTACCGTTTACTTTTTCGGTTATAACCGTTGTTTTTTTGTTACAACTAACCCCAAACGCTTGTTTCATTTTTTCATTAAACAAAACTTCGTTTATCGTATAAATCCCTTTTATATTATTATTAGTATAATACTTTACACCCAACCAATAATTATAATATCTATAGGCTACACCCTCAAAGGAGCTCACGCCGTGCGTAGGGACTTTATGTAATTGATTACCTTTTATAAATACAGATTCTTTATAATTAGGGGTTACCATAGAGTAACTAATATTATTATAATTTTCTTTGAAGTAATCAAAGGAAGGTAATTGATGCTTCGATAGTTTTTGTTCACTAATTATTTGTATATAAATACTCATATACTCTTTTAATAACTCAAATTCTTTATCTATTTGTTTCCAAAAATCGGTAGTCATTTTTCCAATTTTAAACATTAGCTTCATTACTAATGTTACACAAATATAAACTTATTTTCTATATATGCAATGATTTTTTTTACTATAACAGTATAAAGATATGAACACAATATGAACAAAAAAAAAAATCGTGCCAGAGT
>JANXRU010000224.1 GCA_025356715.1 Bacteroidota bacterium | reverse complement strand
CACGGAGCACAAAAATTCGACAAAGCTAAACGCGCTGAAACAGTATTCAGTGAAGATGCTATGAAAACAGTGCAAACAATTATTTCGCATTATCCACCCGAAAAAATAAAATCAGCTTTACTGCCTGTATTGCATGTAGCTCAAGCAGAGTTTGGTGGCTGGTTAAGTCCAGAAACAATGGATTATGTGGCATCTATCTTAAAAATCAGACCTGTTGAGGTATTTGAAGTAGCATCGTTTTACACGATGTATAATTTAAAACCAATGGGTAAATGTGTGTTAGAAGTTTGCCAAACAAGTTCTTGTTGGTTAAATGGCGCAGAAGATATCGTAAAATACATTGAGAAAAAATTGAATATTAAAGTTGGTGAAACAACCAAAGATGGTATGTTCTCGTTAAAGGTAGCAGAATGTTTAGGTTCTTGTGGAACAGCGCCAATGTTACAATGCGGAGCGAGCTACCACGAAAATTTGACGTACGAAAAAGTGGATTCACTTTTAGAATCGTATAAAGCAGAAGGAAAATTAAAAAGCTACACAGACTTAGATTATAAAAATACATTGTAAAAAATAAATCCAACTCCCCTCTCTTTTGGAGAGGGGCTGGGGGTGAGGCTTATGGGAAGAAAATTATTAATACATAACGATAAAGTACCTAACATTCATACGTTAGCAGTATATCGTGCAAATGGTGGTTATGCTTCTGTAGAGAAAGCATTAAAAACAATGCAGCCAGATCAAGTAACTGATGAGGTAAAAAAATCAGGCCTAAGAGGTCGTGGCGGTGCGGGTTTCCCAACTGGTATGAAATGGAGTTTCTTGGCTAAACCAGAAGGCGTGCCTCGTTACTTGGTTTGTAACGCTGACGAATCTGAACCAGGAACATTTAAAGATCGTTATTTAATGGAAAAAACTCCTCACGCTTTAATCGAAGGAATGATTACATCTTCTTATGCATTGGGAGCAAAAACATCTTATATCTATATCCGTGGCGAATATTTTTATGTAGCGCGTATTGTAGAAGTGGCTATTGCTGAGGCTTATGCTGCAGGTTGGTTAGGAAAAAATATTTTAGGTACTGATTTTTCTCACGATTGTTATGTACAAGTTGGTGGTGGCGCTTATATCTGCGGAGAAGAAACAGCGTTATTAGAATCGTTAGAAGGCAAGCGTGGTAATCCTCGTATTAAGCCGCCATTTCCTGCGGTAGCAGGTTTGTGGGGTTGCCCAACAGTTGTAAACAATGTAGAAACCATTGCAGCTGTTGTTCCTATTGTGAATATGGGAGGCGAAGAGTATGCAAAAATTGGTGTTGGAAAATCAACTGGTACAAAATTAATTTCTGCATCTGGGCATATTAATAAACCTGGTGTTTATGAAATAGAATTAGGAATTACGGTTGAAGATTTTATTTATAGTGATGAATATTGCGGAGGTATCCGTAATGGCAAGAAATTAAAAGCAGTAGTAGCGGGTGGTTCATCTGTTCCAATTTTACCCGCAGCATTAGCATTAACAACTGCTAAAGGCGAACCTCGTTTAATGACTTACGAAAGCTTAGCTGACGGCGGTTTTGCAACAGGTACCATGTTAGGTTCAGGCGGCTTTATTGCTATGGATGAAGACACAAGCATCGTTAAAAATTTATTTACCTTCTCTCGTTTTTATCATCATGAGTCTTGCGGACAATGTTCGCCTTGCCGTGAAGGAACAGGTTGGATGGAAAAAATATTACAAAAGTTTTTGAATGGAACAGCCAATGAAAGTGATGTAGATTTATTATGGGACATACAAAGTAAAATTGAAGGAAAAACTATTTGTCCTTTAGGCGAAGCTGCTGCATGGCCTGTAGCTGCTGCTATTCGTCATTTCAAACACGAGTTCATTGAAATAGCACAAAAGAAAAAATTTGTTGATATTTCTCATTATGATCGTTTAAACAAATTGGTAAAAGCATAAGTGAAATTTTTGGTTTACATATTTATTATTTTGTTTGCAGAGCTTGCTTTGGCTCAAAATGAATATACTTCCAATCCAGAAACTGCACCTCAGTTTCCGGGAGGATTAATAGCTCAGCAAAAATTTATTAACGATAATTTTGTTTATCCAATAAAAGCAAAAGAGAATGGGATTGAAGGGAATTGTTATGTGAGTTTTGTAATTGATACTTTAGGTAAGATAAATAACATTAAAGTAGTTAAAGGCATTAAAAATTGCATTGAATGTGATGATGAAGCAAAACGACTTATCAGTATTATGCCGAATTGGATTCCTTCTAAGGTAAATGGAAAAGCTAAAGAATGTAAAATGAATTACCCATTAAAATTTAGATTGAAATAATTTGAAATTCGTTTGTTACATATTCATTATTTTGTTTGCTAAAACTACAATAGCTCAGTCAGCTTGCTATACAGTATCTAACAGCGTTACGTATAATTATAACGGACACACGTACAAATTAATAAAAGAATTAAAAACGTGGGTAAACGCTGCAACTTGCGCAGTTAGTGATGGAGGTTATTTAGTTGAAATAAATGACGCAGCAGAACAAACGGCGGTTTATAATGGGATTGTTGCTTCTGGAATTTCTACAAATTATCATACAGTGTCAGATGGTGGTGGTTCATCGTACGTGTGGATTGGCGCAACAGACAAGAACGTGGAAGGTACTTGGTTGTGGGATGGTAATAATGATAATGTAGGAACTAATTTTTGGAATGGGCAAGGACAAGCCGGAACAGGTACAGGTAGCGTCGTTGGAACCAATTACATTAATTTTGGAGGAAAAAGCACAGCAACAATAAACGAACCAGACGATTATCTTTCTAATCAAGATTGTGCAGGTATTTGTTTAAGTTCTTGGCCTTATGGTATTGCTGGCGAATGGAATGATCTTGCTGCATCTAACACCTTATATTATGTAATCGAATACAATACCGTATTATCAAGCATTAAAGAAACAACAGAAAAATTAACCGTTAATGCTTATCCTAATCCTGTATCAAGTCAGTTAAGCATTGAAGGAAACTTTATGGCTATTGCTTTATATAATACAGATGGTAAACGGATTAACATTGCTATACAAAAAGTAGATACAAATATGATGATTGATATTAGCCATTTACCAAGTGGCATCTATTTTTTAAAATGCACGGATTTAGAAAACAAACAAACAACACAAAAAATTATCATTACTAATTCAGAACAGAAATAAACTTGAAAGTATTTATTTACATAATTATAGTTTTGTTTACTAAAGTTTCTTTAGCGCAGGAAACCATGAATAAAGAGGTTTTTAAACCAGTTGAATCTATGCCTGAATTTCCAGGTGGAGTTGTAGAAATGATGAAATTCATATCTAAAAACACCATATATCCTTCGGAAGCGAAAAAGCAAGAAATAGTTGGTCAGCCTCTTGTTAAATTCGTTGTTGATTCAACTGGTTTGATAAAAAACATACAAATTAATCAATCTTCAGGAAACAAATTATTAGATGAGGAAGCGCTTCGAGTTGTATCAACTATGCCAAAATGGAAGCCAGGCGTTCAAGGTGTTAGAAAAGTCCCAGTTTTAATAACCCTACCTGTTAGTTTTAATGTAAATGGGAAATTACCTGAATTTAAAAAGAAACTAATGGAGCAAGGTAATTTGTATTATAACGAAGGAGTAAAAGAATTCGGGCTTAATAACTTTAAATTAGCTAAAGAAAATTATAAAAAAGCAATAGCTCTAAATTGTTATGATACAGACTCAAAATATAATTTGGGAGCAACATATTTAAAATTAAATCAAAAAGATAGTGCATGTGTTGTGTGGGAAGATTTAAAAAATTCTTTTAATAAGAAGGATAAAGAAGAAGCAGAAAAACTAATCAAAAAATATTGTTCAAATTAACTAAAGAATGAAAGTAACGAAATGCTAGCTCCAATAATAACAAATAACCTCGCTCAAGTTCAAAACATTTGCAAAACGCATTATGTTAAAGAGTTGTATGTATTTGGGTCAGCAACTAGAAAAGATTATAAGTTTTATAGCG
>JANXRU010000207.1 GCA_025356715.1 Bacteroidota bacterium | reverse complement strand
TTTAAGCCCTAACTTTAAAAGATGGAAAAAGGAAAAAGAAGTTACAGTAATGAATTTAAAATTAAAGCTGTAGAATTAAGTAATCAACGAGGATCAGTTAAGCCAGTAGCATCAGAATTAAATATCCCATTAGATAATCTTAGGAGATGGAAAAAGGAATATAGTGCAGGTAAATTTAATCCATCAAGTAAACCAACAATAAAAAGTAAAGAAGAGCTTGAGATTATTCAATTGAAGAAAGAATTATATAATACACAAATGGAACGTGATATATTAAAAAAGGCGGTCAGCATCTTCTCCAAGAACGACAAGTAAGATTCAGATTTATTAAAAATCATATAAACGAATTCCCTGTTGAGAAGATGTGTAAAGTGTTAAAAGTAAGTACAAGTGGTTACTATAAATGGTTACATAAAACACCAAGTAAACGAGAGCTCAGACGCGTGATGCTTCTAGAAAAAATACATATTGTATACCGAGCAAGTAGATGTAGATATGGAAGCCCAAGGATAACCAAAGAACTCAATATGCAAGGTATAGAAGTCTCACAGGTATTAGTAGCTAAATTAATGAGACAAGAACATTTAAAAAGTATTGTTAGAAAAAGATACAAAGTAACAACGAACTCATCTCATAAATATCCAGTAGTAGAAAACAAGTTGAATCGTGAATTTACAGTTAAAGAAGAAAATATGGCTTGGGTATCAGATATAACGTATATAAACACCACTCAAGGCTGGACATATTTAACAACGGTAATTGATTTATTTGATAGAAAAGTTATAGGTTGGGCACTTAGTGATACAATGAAAGCTAATGAAACCGTTATACCTGCATTTAATATGGCAAAATGTAACAGACCTATATTTGATAATCAATCTTTAATTTTTCACTCTGACAGAGGAATACAATACGCCTGTGAGGAATTTGTAGCGGTACTGAATAAAAACACAACCCTTATTAGAAGCATGAGTAGAAAAGGAAATTGTTGGGATAATGCGGTTGCTGAAAGTTTTTTTAAAACACTAAAAGTAGAACTTGTTTATCATCACAAATATCAAACTAGAAAAGAAGCAGAATTATCAATCTTTGAATACATAGAAACTTTTTACAATACAAAAAGACGACACAAAAAATTAAACAACTTAACAATTTTAGAATATCATAAATCAATTAATAATAACATAAAAAATGCAGCTTAAATGTTAACTATTTTTTGTCCACTTTTTATTAGGAATTCCAGTACGATGAATGCGGATGCAAACTATGTTGCAAGTGTGGTAAATCAATAAATTAATCTGCCTTAATTTATGCCACACGATAGACAACACGAGTGCATTTTTTGTTGCAAATTTTTATTGCAACAAATAACAAAAATGCACGAAGCCCGAACGACTCAGCAGGCGAGCTGAAAAGTTGGTAGCCGGCATTGTGAAAAGCTACTGAAATGAATGTAGCGAAATGAAACCCAGTGCAAGTAGCGAAGCGGATGTAACGGGTGAAATGGAGCGGAATAAATGAAGTGGCTTTGAATAATGTAGGAGGCTACCGTGACGAAGCACCGTGCAACGAGCAAAAAATGTGACAAACCCAAAGCCTGTAATGCAAAATAGCTTTTGCTTAAAGCCTTGAAAAGATTAGCTAAAGCATGGGCTATTTTGGTTTGGCGCAATTTGTTGCTTGCACCTGCTGAGGAACACCACTTTACCTGTTTCTATTTTCTTTTATCATTAATGCTTTTATCAAAAGCAATCAAATTAAACATTTCCCTTAATCTGCTTCTAACTCTGTTGCCATAGCTGTTTTCAATTTCAGTAGCTGAAAGATTGGTCGTTAAATGAGTCACGAGCTTGCGAGAAACGAATAAATCGTAACGAGATAACAATATTTCTGCCATTACGTTACACTCATTGCCGAAGTATTTTAAGTTGTTTTCTGTGCCTAAATCATCAAAGCAATATGCTTTGGGATTTTGATTGTAAAAACTGTTACGGCTGTATTTGTGTATGGTTTCGTAGCCCTCTTTTATAAATTCAAAACTCACATCTCTACAGGATTTTATAATGTAAATATTTTGGTTTTGATTGTTAAAATATTTCATCAATTGCATTAGTGTTGTTTTTCCACAACCAATAGGACCACTCAATAAAATTCCTTTTTGTAATTCAATGTTATTTTCAT
>JANXRU010000197.1 GCA_025356715.1 Bacteroidota bacterium | reverse complement strand
CTTTGAATTATTTGGCATTAAAAAATATTGGCATAAGCGCATTGTCAGAGCTGGCAAAAACACCTTGTTTCCTTACAAAGAAAATCCACCTGATTTAGTTTTAAAAAAGGAGGATATTGTTTTTTTTGATTTCGGTCCTGTGTTCGAAAACTGGGAAGCTGATTTTGGAAGAACCTATGTTTTAGGTGGAAATGAAAAAATGCTCAAATTAAAAAACGACGTGGAATTAGCTTGGATGGAAGGCAAAGCGTTTTACGATGCCAATCGCACACATTTAACTGGCGCTGATTTTTATGAATATACGAAAACATTGGCGCAACGTTATGGTTGGGAATATGGCAATATCCATTGCGGACATTTAGTAGGCAATTTTCCGCACGAAACAATTTTAGGCGAGGATACTATTAATTACATTCACCCTGATAACAAGCAACTCATGAGTAATTTGGATGTATTAGGGAATGAGCGTTTTTGGATTTATGAAATTCATTTGATTGATAGAAGCTTGGGAATAGGCGGTTTTCATGAACAATTGGTGTCGTAGTGTTTTTTAATGAAACACTGATTACATAGATTAGAGTTCTTGCATCATTATTTATTTAATAAAAAAGGAACCATAACTCTTAATTGATTTAACCCCATTTTGGGTTGAACTTTTTTGGCGCATCATAATTAATCATATCAATCTGCGTTATCGGCGTTTAATTTTTTAAATTGGTTTTGTTTAAACTCAAATACAACCGTCTGTACAGTTCTATTGCTATTGTAAACTTTGTTTAGTATTTTTATTAAACACTAATTTGTATTCACTACTCTTATATGTCAATTTATACTAAAACATTTTTACTTTTTTTAATTACGGTTTCTTTTGGATCTTGGGCACAAGGCTTTCAAGTTAATTTGCAAGGACAAAAACAACAAGGCATGGGAGGCGCAGGTACAGCCTTAATGCAGGATGGAGCAGCTTTGTTTTATAATCCAGGAGGCGTCGCCTTTGTGAAGGGAAATGAAATTAATTTAGCGATGACACCTACGTTTGCGCATAGCATTTTTTTAGATGCTAACACCAATCAAACAGCTATTACTAAATCTCCAGTGAGCACGCCTTTTAGTGCTTATGCCATGTTTAATGTAAAAGATAGCAATAACATAAAAGTTGGACTAGCAGTTTACACACCTTTTGGTAGCACTGTGCAGTGGGAAGATAAATGGATGGGACGATTTGCATTAACTAAATTACAACTCTTAGCTATTTTTATTCAGCCAACTATTAGTTATCAAATAACACCGAAATGGGGGATTGGCGCAGGTTTTATTTATAGTTATGGAAAAGTAAATTTACAAAAAGATATTCCTACCATGGGCTCTAATGGACAATATGGTCATGCGGAATTATCAGGTAAAGCAAACGGGTTTGGGTATAACGTTGGTTTGTACTTTCAACCCAATCAAAAATTTTCTATAGGCCTAACCTATCGCTCCAAAGTAGCAATGAAAGTGACTGATGGAGACGCTACGTTTACAATGCCTTCATCATTAACGTCTAATTTTCCAAGTGGAAAATTCACTTCTCAATTGCCATTACCTCAGGTGCTAACTTTAGGTTTTGCCTATAAGGGAATTAAGAAATTGGAATTAGCCTTAGATATTAATTATGTTGGCTGGAAAGCTTATGATACTTTAGCTTTCGACTATGCCCAAAATACACCCTCATTAATTGATACAAAATCAGCCCGCAATTATAAAAATACGATTGCTTTTAGAGGTGGAGCGCAATATCATTTTGCGGATAAGTTTGTAACACGTATAGGCTTGGCTTATGGCATTACTCCAGTTCAGGATGGTTATGTTACTCCCGAAACACCTGATGCCAACCGCGTAAATTATACAGGTGGCATTGGATATCAAGTAAGCAAAAAATTTAGAGTAGATGCTTCCATTTTAGTTACTACCCTAAAACGAAAAGATACCAATTTAGAAACCAATTTAAGTGGGACATTTAAAACAAATGTTGTGGCTCCGGGGCTCGCTTTAATTTATCAATTTTAAGTATGAAGATGAGAAAATTTAAATTAGATAGTGTATTATTTGTAGCTGTTGGTTTGGCAGTTATTAGCTGTAAACCAAAGCTAGATGGGCCAGACCCAGAGAAGGGAAGCATTGATGTTTCAAATTATGTAGCTGTTGGAAGTGCTGTTACTGCAGGATATGCAGATGGTGCTTTATATTATGAAGGTCAACAATTTTCGTTTGCTAATATCTTAGCTGGTCAATTTAATGACATTGGCGGGATAGAGTTTAATACGCCTTTTGTTCCTCAAAATTCGAATGGGCTATCTATTATTCCAAATAATTCAGTTACAGTTAATGCAAAATTTGTTTTAGATTTAACAACAGATTGTAAAGGAGTTACGTCTCTTGGCCCATTAAAATTGGCGCCTACAGAAACCTATAATTTTTTCAATACAAATAGTTATAATGCCTCTAGTCCCTTTAATAATTTGGGAGTGCCAAATGCTAAGGCAATTGATGTTTTAACGAAAGGCTATACAAATCCATTTTATCATCGCATCGCATCTAATCTTACAAGCTCATCTATATTAACGGATGCCGTTGCTCAAAATCCTACATTCTTTTCTTTGTTAATTGGTAGTGATGATGTGATGGCTTATGCGATGACTGGCGGTTCAGGAGATGCAATTACGTCTTCCTCTGTTTTTAATTTAACAATAGATACGATTGTGAATGAGCTCACTAAAAACGGAGCAAAAGGTGTTATAGGAAATATTCCGGATTTAATAGACTTGCCTTTTTTTACAACCATACCATATAATGGCTTAACAATTGATCAAACACAAGCTGATGGTTTAAATACGTTATATAATCCACTTGGATTTCATTTTTCGGCAGGTGTTAATTCCTTTATGGTTACGGATGTAGATTCCTTAATTGGTTTCAGACAAATTCAAGCTGGCGAGTATCTATTATTAACAACTCCATTAGATTCGGTTAAATGTCACAGTATGGGTACATTAATACCAATACCCGAAAGACATTATCTAAAAAAATCTGAAATTGATGCCATACAATCAGCTATTACTAATTATAATATCAAACTAAGAGCCATTGCTCAATCTAAGGGATTAGCTTTTATAGATGTGAATGCTTTTTATAAGAAAATAAAAGCTGGTGTTTTATATAATGGAGTTGCTATAAATGCGGAATTTGTAAAGGGAGGTATGTTTTCTTTAGATGGGTTGCAGCTTAATCCATTAGGTAATGCCATGCTAGCTAATGAATTTATTAAAGCTATTAATCAAACATATTCATCAACTATACAACAAGTAGATGCTACTAAATACAGAGGAGTTGTATTTCCTTAATTATTAAATCTTATATTAAAACCATCATAAACTAAAATAATAACTCATGAAAAAAATCTACTTATCACTTTTTGCAGCAGCTACAATTAGCCAAGTTGTATCAGCACAAACCTGTGTGCGTTATGCCACGGATGTTTATACCACATATTCAGTAACAAGTAATATTGTTTATGGAGCAAGTAAAGCCTTTGGAGCTTCTGCAGTATCAAATCTTACACTTGATTTTTATGAACCAACAGGTGATACATCTGTTCGTCGTCCATTAATTATTTGGGCACACGGTGGTAGCTTTTTAGGAGGAACAAAAACCGATGCGGATGTGGTTTCATTGTCGCAACATTTTGCTAAAAAAGGATATGCTTGCGCTTCAATAAATTACCGCACAGGTTTCTTTCCATTTGATTCTACTGGTATTGTTCCTGCTTTACTAAGAGCTGTTCAAGATATGAAAGCAGCCGTTCGTTTTTTCTATAAAGATAAATCAACTGCTAATACCTATAAAATCGACACTACTAATATATTTATTGGAGGTAGTTCAGCAGGTGCTATTACTGCATTACATGTAGCATATTTAGATAAAACATGCGAAATAAATCCGTATATTAATCAAACAACTTTGGTTGCATCTGGCGGCATAGAAGGAGCAAGTGGTAATCAGTGCTATCCTTCCAAAGTAAAAGGAGTTATTAATTTATGTGGAGCTTTAGGAAAATATGGTTGGGTTGAATCTACTGGAATACCTATGTGTTCAATGCACGGTACTGCTGATGTTACTGTTCTTTATGGACAAGGAAAGGCTAACCCAGGATTCCCAACACTTTACATGGATGGAAGCAGAATGTTATATGCAGGAACTCAATCTTTAGGCGTTAACCATATGTTTTATACATGGAATGGGGCGGGTCATGTGCCTTACGCAGGCTCTTCTGCTGCTCAATTGGCTTATATGGATACAACTGTAAATTTTGTTAGAGATTATTTGATTGGACGTTTGGGCTGTACAAATACAGCGTTACAAGCTCCGAATACTCCATTTGGAGCAGTGACAGCTTATTCGTACACACCATGCACAACCAACATTCCTATGGCTTGTGATGTAAGTATAAGAGATTTACAGGAAAATAATTTAATTCAATCTATTTTTCCAAATCCATCAAGTGACAAAGTAACATTGGTGTTTGTGAATGGAGCTTTGGAACACACGATTGCATTAATGGATGTAACTGGTAAAGTTGTAAAATCAGAAAAAACAAATGCATCAGAATTTACCTTTGAAAAAAGTACGATTGAAGCGGGCATTTATTTCTTAAAAGTAATTGCTTCAAACGGACAATCATCCGTGCATAAGATTGTGTTTAATTAAAACAGAGGATCTATATAATGATAGCCCTTGACGAAAAGTCTGGGGCTATTTTTTTTGTTTTTATTGCGCTAATAATTTTAGTATAGTAAGGGTTATTATGCTTAAATTTGCCTCCGATTATGGTAGATACTACTGAAGAACAATCATTACAAATGTCATTTATGCAGCATCTCGATGCCTTGCGTTGGCATTTGGTGCGAAGCGCTATTGCTATTTCTATAATGGCTATCGCATTGTTTTTCTTTAATAATTTTTTATTTGATACCGTTATTTTCGGGCCATTAAAACAAGATTTTATTTCGTACCGCGCCTTATGTTCTCTTGGATACCATATTGGTGCTGGCGACGTGATGTGCATGACTGTTAAAACACCACATTTACAAACACTCTCCGCATCCGAACAATTTTTTACACACATGTGGATTGCTTTATTAGGAGGTATTATACTAGCTTTTCCTTATGTGTTATACGAAATTTGGAAATTTATTAAACCTGCTTTAAAAGAAAAAGAATCAGCGCCTGCTAAATGGTTTGTTATTGTGGCGTCTGCTTTATTTTTGATTGGTATTTTATTTGGTTACTTTTTATTATTCCCCATGTCTTATAATTTCTTAATCAATTATCAATTATCGGATAGCGGCATTGTGCAAACCAATAATACCTTGGATGATTACATTTCTTTAATTTCTACTATGACTCTTGTTTCGGGAATTGTTTTTGAATTACCAATTTTAGTTTATTTTTTAACACGCTTAACGTTGCTTACTCCAACGTTTATGCGAAAATACCGTAAGTATGCAGTAGTAGTGATATTAGTGGCTGCCGCTATTATTACACCTTCACCTGATGTTACCTCTCAAATGGTGGTTGCTGTACCGATGTATTTATTGTACGAAATAAGTATTTTTGTAAGTGCTTATGTAATGAAGAAACATAAGATATAGTTTTTTAATTCGACGCGGAGTTGAGATAAAAAAAGTGTATACAGAGGAAAAATAAAGCATAATTTTCAAACAATAACCATCAACTCTGTGAATTCAAAAAACGCATGATCTCTGTGTTTAACAAACATTTAAATCAATTTGTAATTTCTATACTCACCCATTTTCCAACCAGTATGTTTTTGAACGAATAATTTTATTTTATTTTTGAATGAAATCTTTACGCGAGATTTATCAAAGGTGAAGC
>JANXRU010000193.1 GCA_025356715.1 Bacteroidota bacterium | reverse complement strand
TTACCTTTCCCTTCGAACTCTACTCGCAAACTCTCTAGTATAGTTGACTGCTCGGTTAATGGCAATAACTTAAAATGTGACAATATTTCTTTTGATTTTATCATATTGTAAATATAGCTGTTTTATTTAGAACTTAACTATTTTTTTTAATAACTTCTTCTATGGTTATTTTAGCACGATGATCATATTTCACTTCGCTCACTAACTCACTTACCATCGTTTTCATTTCATCTAAAAACAATTGAGGATTATATTCTCCTTTTTCTATTTGACGTAGCTTTTTTTCCCAAATACCTGTTAATTCTGCTGATTTAAGCAACTCATTATTTATTGTTTTAATTAATTCGATACCTGTAATCGTTGGAATTAAATTCTTTTTTTGTCGCGTAATATAACTTCTCTTAAATAATGTTTCAATAATATTTGCTCTTGTAGATGGGCGGCCGATGCCATTGTCTTTCATCAACTCTCTCAATTCTAAATCATCCACTTGTTTACCTGCTGTTTCCATAGCTCTTAAAAGTGTTGCTTCGGTATGTTGCTTCGGTGGTTGTGTTTGTTTTTCCTGTAAATCAGGAACGTGTTTACCTTTCTCTCCTTTTACAAATAAAGGCATCGCTTGCACGTCATCATCTTTCTCATCCGAATCTTTTTTAGGGTATAATATCCGCCATCCTTCTTCTAAAATTACTTTCCCAGTCGCTGTAAATTCATTCCCGTCAACATCTCCTAAAACAGTGGTGTTTGCCGAAACGCAATCTGGATAAAAAGCCGCAATAAAACGTCGCGCGATTGTATCATACACTTGCTTTTCTGCAATTGGCATCGACGAATAAGGCTCTATACCAGTGGGAATAATAGCATGGTGATCAGTAATTTTTTTATCATCAAATACTTTTTTACTTTTTTTAATCGGCTTATCTAATAACACAGTCGTGTATTTTCCATAAGGCTTCATATCCTGCAAAATCGTTTTTATTTTAGGATGCATGTTTTCAGGCAAATACGTTGTATCTACTCTCGGATAGGTCACTAGTTTTTGCTCGTATAATTTTTGAATATATTTTAATGTATCGTCTGCCGTGAAATTAAATTTCTTGTTACACTCTACCTGAAGTCCAGTTAAATCAAATAACGGCAAAGGTGCTTCATTTGCATTTTTTTTGACAGATGAAATAATTTCAAATTCTTTAGATTTTATTTCTTCTAAAATTTGTAAGGCTTCTTCTTTTAACGTAAATTTTCGTTTGGTTGAATTAAAAATAACGTCACGATAATTGGTTTTTAATTCCCAATACGTTTCCGATTTAAAATTTAAAATATCATTATAACGATTCACGATGAGCGCCAATGTGGGTGTTTGAACTCGACCAATAGACAACACTCCTTTTCCATTTGCATATTTCACAGTGTACAATCTACTCGCATTCATTCCTAATAGCCAATCTCCAATGGCACGAGCATTTCCTGCGGCATATAATAAATCGTAAGCCGAACCTTCTTTCAAATTTTTAAACCCTTCCGAAATTGCTTCATCTGTCATAGATGAAATCCATAAACGCTTAACAGGCTTATTACACAATGCTTTCGCCAATACCCAACGCTGAATTAACTCACCTTCAATACCAGCATCACCACAATTAATCACTTCTGTACATTGATTAATCAACGTTTGTAAAACCGAAAATTGTTTTTGTACACCCGAATTATCAATTAATTTAATTTGAAATTTTGGCGGAATCATTGGTAAAAAATCTAAGTTCCAACGTTTCCAATCATCACTATAATCGTCAGGTGATTTGAGTGTGCAAAAATGGCCAAATGTCCAGCTGATTAAATAACCATTGCCTTCATAAAATCCATCTCGTCGATTATTGGCGCCTAATATGCGCGCAATCTCTTTCCCTACACTTGGCTTTTCGGCAATACACAATTTCATTGATTGATTGAAATTTTAAACTTTATATAGAAGTAATTTCATGAATGTCTTTTAAATTAATAGTGATACTTCCATCATTATTAGGTTCTTGTTTAACGGGAACAAATTTAGCATTCCAAATTATTTCATTGGCTTTATAAGATATTCGAGAATATACATTTTGAGAATACGTTTCATTTATCGCTTTAAATGAAACTATGAGTTCCGCGTCGCTTTTCAATAACTCCTTTTCGGTTACATTATATAGCGGGCTACTATCATCTATTGCATGGACAATTGTCCAACTAAATGGAAAAAAATTAATGGCATTTACTTCTAGCTTTAAATTATGAAATTCTCTTTTATTAGATTCTAAATTGTTCATAGCTAAAACTAATTTACATTCTGATTCAATCAATTCATTTTGTCTTCGATTAGCCATTCTAAACATCAATCCTGTAATTTCTTGATAAGGCGCAACAACTGCATTATTACTGTATTCTATATCTGCTTTAGGGCGAGAAAAACGGCCATATAAAATACCAGTTGCTAAGGCAAACCCTAACAAGCCAAACATAGATTCAATAGCTGCAACTGAACTGATAATGGTATGATTTGGGTATATGTGCCCATAACCAACAGTAGTAAGTGTTTGAGCACTAAAGAAAAATAGTTGTAAAAAATCGTCTATTTTGCAGCACTCTTTTAGTCCGCCAAATTTATCCGCTCCAATTAAATAATACAAAATAGCAAAAAGTGTATTAATCACAATATACCCTCCAAATACAATGCTAATAAATCTACGCCAACTAACCGTAATTAACCAGTGATAAACATCAAACCCTACATGTTTTCCAACATTTTTACGCTTAACATTTACACTCCCATCTTTATTTAAAAATCGAACAGAGGTATTGTAATTTTTAGTACCAAAGCCTATCTCAGTTTCAATACCTTTCTTTTTATTGTTAAATATCTCTTTAATCATACCTTTGTTTAATGATTTCTAAATATAAATATTATTGGTTGTTATTAATGATTCCATTAGCATTTATACTATGGTTTTTTATTAATAGAAACGAACAAAAACCAATCAGAACCTTAGCATATTTTGGCAGGAAAAATACGATACAACAAGGCGATACAAATTATCATAGTGTAAAACCATTTTGTTTTGTAAATCAATACAATGAAAAAACAACTGAAGAAACGGTTAAGGGGAAAATTTACGTGACCGATTTTTTCTTTACAACCTGTCAATCAATTTGTCCAATAATGAGTACCCAATTAGAAAGAGTTTACAAGCGTTTTGCAAACAATTCTTCTGTTATGATACTGTCTCACACGGTTGAACC
>JANXRU010000188.1 GCA_025356715.1 Bacteroidota bacterium | reverse complement strand
TATTACTCTTACTTAATTGTAGCAAATCAGTTTGGATGTAAGGATACGGCAAAAGTAAAAATTGAAATACAACCTGAATTTACATTTTATATTCCAAATGCTTTTACCCCTACTAATGAAGATAATTTAAATGATAATTTTACTGGAATGGGTATTGGTATAGATACTTATGAAATGTGGATATTTGATCGTTGGGGAGTATCTATTTATTACACCGATGATATTCACCATGGCTGGAACGGAAAAGTGCAAGGAAAGGAAGCGCCTGTTCAACAAGATGTTTATATTTGGAAAGTAAAACTGAAAGATGTACTAGGTAAAAAGCACGATTACATTGGGCATGTTACTGTTCTTAGATAATAGTTAATGCAAACTAAAAAGAGAGGCTCACTAATTTTAGTGAGCCTCTCTGTTTGATATTATTTTTTATAAACTTACGCTTTAGCTAATTCTATAACGGTTATCTCTGGCCATATACCAAGCCTCCCGGGGTAACCTAAAAAACCTAAACCTCTATTCACATATAAATGCTGATTATCCTGTTTATATAAACCAGCCCAGTGTTTATATAAGTATTGAATAGGGCTCCATTTAATACCTGGTATTTCTATCCCAAATTGCATACCGTGAGTATGACCGCTTAGCGTTAAATCGATGTCTTTATATTTTTCTTCTTGACTCACTTGCACATCCCAATGAGATGGATCATGAGATAAAAGTATTTTAAAAGGATATTCCTCTGTTCCTGCGTGGGCATTTTCTAATTTACCATATTTTGGAAATCGCAAATTACCACCCCAATTTTCTATACCCAGTAGTGCTATTTTTTGACCATCTTTTTCTATAGCAACATGTTCATTCATTAATAATCGCCATCCTGATTTTGCATGAACAGCCTTGACATCTTCTAAATTTTGTTTTTTAGCATCTGCACTTTCCCATTGTTTATAATCACCATAATCATGGTTTCCTAAACAAGAATAAACGCCGTATGGAGCTTTCAATAGCTTGTAAGTTTCCAAATGCATGTCGGTTTCGCTCGCTTCATTATTTACTAAATCACCCGTAAAAAAAATAATATCTGGCTTTTGCTCTAAAGCCATGTTAAAAGCTTTTACTAACGGTTCAGTACTATAAAAACTACCACAATGCATATCGGATAATTGAACAATTTTAAATCCATGAAACGCTTCGGGTAAATTAGCGGCTGTCACTTTAGCTGTATGTATCCTGTATTTGTAAGCACCTCGCACCATACCGTAAATAAAAGAAATGGCAGGTACAACCGTAAACGTAACTGCTACTTGACTCAAAAATTTTAACCGACTAATATGATTAGTAGTTCCTTCAATAGCCTCAATAGGCGTTTTTTGAAATAAAGAAATTATCCATCTAAACAAACGAATGATGTCGTCAATTAATAAAAAGCTGCAACCAATTAATTTACATACCATTAATATTAACCCTAAGGAAGAAATAAATCTGAATAAATTATTCCATTCTGGTGGAGGATAAACAAGTGCAATAGCACCTACTAATAAATTAAATGCCGCTAATGAGTAGGCTATATAAAATAGAATTTTACGTTTGTTAGGTGTATAATCAACACTAATGGTTTTAAGAGCTTGTAAAAAATACCATTCTACTAAAACTATAACTACAAATAAAATGAGAACACGAAGGAACATAAGTTTGATTTTTAAGTTAATAAAGGTACTGTTTAACAATACTTAAATGTTGCCGTTTATGTTATTTTTTCTAAAAACCCAAAATGTTAATTACTTTCAATATTGTTAATCAAATTTTAGACAAACGGCAAACCAAAACTCAATCAAACGATTACATTTGGTGCGAAAATTATAATTTAAAACAATTAACTATGAGCAAAGAAGTATATATCGTATCAGCCGTAAGAACCCCACTAGGTTCCTTTGGTGGTGCATTAGCTGGCGTATCGGCTACAAAATTAGGAGCAATCGCTATCAAAGGCGCTATTGATAAAATCAACTTAGACCCTGCTTTGATTAACGAAGTGTTTATGGGCTCTGTTTTACAAGCCAATTTAGGCCAAGCTCCTGCGCGTCAGGCTGCAAAATTTGCAGGCTTGCCAGATAGCGTAAACTGTACTACTATTAATAAGGTTTGCGCAAGTGGTATGAAATCAATTTCGTTAGCAGCTCAAGCTATTATGCTTGGCGATGCTGACATTGTTATTGCAGGTGGCATGGAAAACATGAGTCAAGTACCTTTTTATTTAGAAAACAACCGTTGGGGTGCAAAATATGGTAATGGTACTGTGGTAGATGGTATTGCAAAAGATGGTTTAATTGATGTGTATGGTAATGTGCCTATGGGAAATTGCGCAGAGCTTTGTGCTAAAGATATGAGTTTTACGCGTGAGCAACAAGATGCTTTTGCTATTGAATCCTATAAGCGTTCGGCAGCAGCTTGGGCAGCAGGAAAATTTAAAGAAGAAATAGTACCAGTTGAAATCGTTACTAAAAAGGGAACGGTTTTAATTACAGAAGATGAAGAATACAAGAACGTTAATTTTGATAAAATACCAGGTTTAAAACCAGTGTTTCAAAAAGACGGAACAGTAACTGCTGCTAATGCATCAACTATGAATGATGGTGCTGCAGCTTTAGTTTTAATGAGCAAAGAAAAAGCAGATGCTTTAGGTTTAAAACCTTTGGCTAAAATAAAAGGCTATGCTGATGCTGAACAAGCACCAGAGTGGTTTACAACAACTCCCGCTATTGCAGTTCCAAAAGCAGTACAAAAAGCAGGATTAAACATGAGTGATATACAGTATTACGAATTAAACGAAGCCTTTGCGGTTGTTGGTTTAGCTAATATGCAATTAATGAAATTAGATCCATCCAAAGTAAATGTAAATGGTGGAGCGGTTTCTTTAGGACATCCTTTAGGTTGTTCGGGAGCACGCGTTATTGTTACTTTAATTAATGTGTTAAAACAAAACTCCGCTAAGTATGGCGCAGCAGGCATTTGCAATGGCGGTGGTGGTGCTACTTCTATTGTAATTGAAAATATGTAAATTGTACGTAAATAATACAGCAACAAAAAAACCTATTACGTTAGTAATAGGTTTTTTTGTTTATAGTTAACGCTGATGTATGCGAACTCCAGTTTTACTATCTAAATAAACTTACATAAGCATTTGCCTTTTTTTGTTCACCTAATAAGGATATATATCTGACTTAAGAGTGTTATAACATAAAACATAATCTTTATTTTTATGGACATAGTTACTCCGAAAACAAATCATCTTCGTTTAAGTTCCATTTGATGGGCGCTTTATTTTTAGATATTAAATAGTTATTCGTTTTTGAAAAATGGTTGCTTCCAAAAAAAGCGCCACGAGCTAAAGGCGAAGGATGAGCTGCTTCTAAAATCAAATGTTTGCTTACATCAATTAATTCTGCTTTGGATTTAGCATAATTACCCCACAACAAAAAAACCACCTGTTCTTTTTCATCGGAAATACATTTAATAATCGCATCTGTAAATGTTTCCCAACCTTTTTTTTGGTGACTACCTGGCAATCCTTCTTTGACGGTTAATGTTGCATTGAGTAGCAAAACTCCTTGTTTGGCCCAATTAGTCAAGTCGCCATAAAGAGGAATTGAAATTCCTAAATCCGACTGTAGTTCCTTAAAAATATTTTTTAAGGAAGGTGGTATCTTACTATTTTTAGTAACAGAGAAACTAAGTCCATGCGCTTGATTTAAGCCATGATAAGGATCTTGTCCAATAATGACCACCTTTATGGTTTCAAAGGGTGTTAATTCAAAGGCTTTAAAAATATCAGCTTCTTTAGGAAAAATAGTATTTTTTGATTTTTCACTCTCTAAAAAATGGAGTAATTCTAAAAAATACGACTTTTTGAATTCTTTTTGTAGTAGTATTTGCCAGTATTTACAGAGGTTTTGGAGATGCATGTCCATTGTTAATTTGTTTTTGTAAAATAGTTTCGAAAAAGTACGTCGTTTTTTTTGAACTTAACTAAAATACTTTATATTTGTTATTCAAAATTATATACTATGAAAAAATTAGCTTTATTATCTGTTTTATCTGTTGCTTTTTGTGCAACTGTATCTTCTTGCAAATCGCACGAAAAATGCCCTGCTTATTCTAAAGCTAATACAACTATTTCTTCAAAAAAATCAGTATAAGTTAGTATGCTTTGGCATCAATTAACTGATACTAATCAGTTACACGATATTATACAAGCCTCAAAAGAACAGTCTTCTCAAAAGTTGACTGTTCTTTTGTTTAAGCACAGTACCAGATGTTCCATCAGTTCGATGGCTCTTAATCGTTTTGAAAACAAATGGAAAGACGATGACATGGTTCAAACCTATTATTTAGATTTACTAAACCACCGAGATGTTTCTAATGAAATAGCCTCTCACTTAGGAGTAGAACACGCCTCTCCGCAAGTATTGTTAATCCGAAATGGAAAATGTTTTTATCACAATTCTCATAATGGAATTAATGTAAGCGAGATTTTAGAAGCGATTGCCACTACGTAACCTTTATTAATGATTTATGGCAAAACACGAACCGATTAACATACTCTATGTTGATGACGAAGAAAATAATTTAAAATCTTTTATAGCTACTTTTAGAAGGTGTTTTAATGTGTTTACCGCTCTTTCTGCAAAAGACGCAGAGATAATTCTTGCCGAAAACGACATTCATATATTAATTACCGACCAACGTATGCCTATAAAATTAGGGACAGAATTATTGGTTGACTCTGTGAAAAAATACCCAGAACAAACCAGAATTATAATAACAGCATTTAAAGAAACCATAGAAATAAAAGAAGCGATTAAGAAAGGGCATGTTTTTAGGTCGATAGAAAAGCCTTGGAATGAAGAGGAATTGAAAGATGCTATAATGTTGGGTTACGAATCTTATATTTGGAAAATTACTAGAAAAAAAATTATGAATGATTTAAACAATAGCATCAACCACAGCTTAGATTAATACAAAAATGGGTGAACCATCATCACCAACAATAAAGTTTTTTCTGTATTGTCTTACTTCTATTTCTAAATCTGCTATTCTTAAATTCATCATTTTTATTCTCCATTTTAGTTGTTCAATTAAAACAGTATCAATATCCTTCTTTTCTGCTATTTTCACTTCGGAGTTAATGTGCTGATAATTTAAAAAATCATTTGGAGTAAGATTAAAAGAATTACAAATAGTAGTTAAAATCTTATCT
>JANXRU010000174.1 GCA_025356715.1 Bacteroidota bacterium | reverse complement strand
TTTATCGCAACTATTGCAACATTTCACGACAGTGTAACTTTTTATGCTCAAGATATTAATCCTAAAGTTCTTTCTGAAAAGAACTTTAACAAAACTATTAAATCCTATTCTAAATATAAAAAGACACCTGAAACGAACAATTACAAAATAGTGATTGGGACAGAAAATGAATCCAAACTTCCAAACAACACATTTGACAAAATCTTTCTTATGACTGCTCTTCATGATTTTGACAAGAAGAATGAAATGCTTTCAGACATATATATGAAACTTAAAGACAATGGGCAACTCATTATTGAAGACGGTTATTCTTACCCCAACGACACACTTATTTGTAGAGAGTTTGGATGTCATCAATTTTTAATTATGGATTCTTTAGTAAAAATGTGTGAAAGGAGAAATTTGTATTTAACGAGAATCCGTAACCCTAATTTCCACGCATCTCATTATGCTAACATTTTAGTTTTTGAAAAAAACAAAATGAAATCAGAACAATTTTTTAAAAATAAAAATGCTATAGACAATATAGTGAATGAATCATTTCTTTTAAATAAAATCGACATCGCGTCAGACTCCAATAAAGTACAAGAAATAGTAAAAAATATTCTTCCTGAAATTTCAAAAATCAAAGCGGTTTATGAAGAATATGACGTTTGGTTAAAGGAATTAGCTTTAAAGTATCTTAAAAAAAACATGTATCAACCAGCCATTAATATACTTAAGGCTAATGTGATTTTTTACCCAAAGTTATATCAAACCTATTATTGGCTTGGCGTTGCCTATCAAGAAAACAAACAATATGACCTAGCATTAAAGAATTTAAAATTATCTCTTTCAATTAACCCAAATAATAATATTGCACAGACTAGAATAAATTTAATTGAAAATTTAAATAAAAACACGAACCGCTAACACGCGCTAAAAAAAAGCTCGCAGAAGCACAATCATTTGCAAAAGCGGTAGTCACGCCAAAGTGTGATAATTTTTTCTTTGAAAATGGCAATAAACAGTTATCTTCGTTAGTAGTTTTTCGGCAAGAAAGTGTTTCAAATATCGGCCGAAGCAACTTGCGAAAACGTTATAGGCAACCCTAACAGACCGTAATACAGTCAACAAACAACGAAACAGGACGGAATTTTGAAATATATCACACGGACAGTTTGGATTTTATCAATAGTAAGCTTGTTTACCGACACAGCAAGTGAAATGCTATATCCAATTATGCCCATTTACTTAAAGACAATTGGTTTTTCAATTGTGCTTATCGGAATACTTGAAGGTGTTGCCGAAGCAACGGCAGGACTTAGCAAAGGTTATTTCGGTAAACTTTCCGACACTTCTGGCAGACGAGTTCCGTTTGTGCAAATCGGTTATGCGTTTAGCACAATTTCAAAACCAATGATGGCGATTTTTACTTTTCCACTTTGGATATTTTTCGCACGGACAATTGACCGTTTCGGTAAAGGCATTCGGACTGGCGCAAGAGACGCAATTCTTTCAGACGAAGCAACTCCTCAGACAAAAGGAAAAGTATTTGGTTTTCATCGTTCAATGGACACATTAGGTGCTGTGTTTGGACCTTCATTAGCTTTGCTCTATTTGTATTTCTACCCACAAGACTACAAAACACTTTTTTTTATTGCATTTATTCCAGGACTATTTGCGGTTTTATCTTCATTCTATCTCAAAGACAAAAAAGCATACGAGCATAAGCCAAAAGTAAAAACGCCATTTTTTTCATTCCTAAAATATTGGAAAGTAAGCCCGACAGAATACAGAAAAGTTGTAATTGGACTTTTAATATTTACGCTTTTCAACAGTTCAGATGTTTTTCTTTTGCTTCAAGCAAAGCAATCAGGACTTGACGACACAATGGTTATAGGAGTTTACATTTTTTACAATCTAATTTATGCTTTGTTTGCTTTTCCAATTGGTATTCTTGCCGACAAAGTAGGACTAAAAACCATTTTCATAATTGGACTTGTCTTGTTTGCCACAGTATATTTCGGTATGGCAGTAAACAAAAATCTTTATTTTTTCTTTGGGTTATTTTTTCTTTATGGTATTTATGCCTCTGCGACAGAAGGAATTTCCAAAGCGTGGATTTCAAACATCTCCGACAAAAAAGACACAGCAACTGCAATCGGAACATTTTCGGGACTTCAAAGTATTTGCACAATGTTGGCAAGTTCGTTGACTGGACTAATTTGGTTTCAGTTCGGAGCGACAGCTGCTTTTTTTGTAACTGCGACAGCAACATTAATTGTAATCGTATATTTTTTAACCATTCCTAAACTGACAAATGGAACGACAGAAATATAAAGACAGAAGAAGGGCAGCCTATAACAGCTAAGTCTTCGTTGCGTTTGGAAA
>JANXRU010000160.1 GCA_025356715.1 Bacteroidota bacterium | reverse complement strand
CCTGTTTTTTCTGAAAAAGATAAAGGCATTTACGATGCAATGAACAAAGGGATTGGTAAAGCAAGTGGCGATGTAATTGGCATTTTAAATAGTGATGATTTTTATGCAAGCAATGATATTATAGAACAAGTGGCAAATCTTTTTGCAACAACAAATTGCGATCTATTGTATGGCGATTTATATTTTATAGATCAAAATGATACTAGTAAAGTAAAGCGTAAATGGATTTCGGGCAACTATAAATTAAACGATTTTTTATATGGTTGGATGCCACCACATCCTACTTTTTTTGTGAAAAAAGAAGTGTATGAAAAATATGGAATGTTTAATATGGAACTTGGTAGTGCAGCAGATTACGAGCTGATGCTAAGGTTTATTTACAAGCACAAATTGAAAACATCATACTTAAATAAAGTAATGGTTTTATTTAGAATTGGTGGTGCTAGTACAAAAAATTTGAACAATCGTGTAAAAGCAAATATGAATGATAGAAGAGCCTGGACTGTTAATGGTTTAAGACCAAAATGGTTTACATTGCACTTAAAACCTCTTAGAAAAATTAAACAATTTATTAAGTAGAAACACGATTAATTTTAATAAAAATACGTTAGTTTCTTCTCTTTCTATTATTTTTGAATTCACACAACAAAAAATATTGCATAGCCAAACTTCTACTACACTCAAAATTTAATTGTGTCCTCTCATTTTTTAGGTATGAATAAAATAAAAAACTGCAAGTTTTTGTGGCTTGTAATTGCATTGCTTTTTATAGGAATTAATGCTAATGCACAAGATTTATTAAAAGGAAAAGATATATCAACTATTAAAGTAGATATGCTTACCGATGAAGAAATTTTGCAATACAAAGCACAACTTCAACAAAGTGGATTAAGCGAAAGCCAAGCAGAACAATTGGCTATTCAACGTGGCTTCCCTGCAGCTGAAATTGTGAAGCTTAGAGCAAGATTAGCACGTTTAGATGCGTCTTCAATTACTCCAGACATTAAGAAAAAAATTGATGCTAAAGCCAAGAAAGAACAACTTGAAGGAGGTAGAAGCACTGATACTACAGGTTTTGATAAAGACCTGAAAAAGCTAAAAGAAAAAACATTTTCAACTTTCATTTTTGGTGGTGATTTATTTAATAATGATAACATCACATTTGAACCAAACCTAAGAATTCCTACTCCAAAAAATTATACCATTGGTGCAGATGATGAAGTTGTGATTGATGTCTTTGGCTACCAAGAAGTCAATCAAAAATTAACAGTTTCTCCCGAAGGAAATATTACTATTCCCAATGTTGGATTAATAAATGTAAATGGATTATCTGTTGAAAATGCTGCACGCAGAATTAAAGATAAAATGATTCGTAGTGGTTATGCCAGCATTGGTAATGGTCAATCTCAAATACAAGTAAGCATTGGAAAAATTCGTAGTATAAAAGTTACTGTAATTGGCGATGCTAGAAAAGTAGGAACATTTACTTTGTCTTCTTTGGCAACATTATTTAATGCTTTATATGCTTGTGGAGGACCCAATGAAACTGGCTCTTTAAGAAATATTGAATTAGTAAGAAACAATAAAGTTGTAACAAAGTTTGATGCTTATAAATTTTTGTTAAGTGCCGATCAAACAAGTGATGTAAGATTAAACGATAGAGATGTAATTCGTATTCCATCGGCAAAAAATTTAATTACTTTAACTGGAGAAATTAATAAACCAGCCGTTTTTGAAGCAATAGAAGGAGAGCCAATTTCAAAAATTTTTGAATATGCAGGAGGGTTTGCTCCAAGTGCTTATAGTGCATCCATCCACATCATTCAAACAACAGATAAAGAGAAGAGAATTAAAGATGTTATAAAAGCCGAATACACAACATATCAACCTACAAATGGCGATATCATTGAAATTGGTAAAGTGCTTGATAGGTTTGCAAATCGTGTAAATATCAAAGGAGCTGTATATCGTCCTGGGCAATATGAATTATCAAATGGACTAACCTTAAACAAACTTATTTCAAACGCAGAGGGATTAACGCCAGAAGCGTTTATTCAGCGTGGCGTTATAATGAGAACCAACGATGATTATAGCAAGGAAATGTTATCATTCAACCCTATTGAAATTATTAATGGCAAACAAAAAGATATTGAACTTAAGAAGAATGATGAAGTAATGATTGGTATTTCTAAAGATTATAAAGAAGAATATTTTGTAACCATTCAAGGAGAGGTAAGAAAGCCAGAGAAATATCCATATTTCGAAAATCAAACGGTGAAAGATTTAATTTTTGCAGCAGGTGGTTTTACAGATGGTTCATCTGTTGAAAGAATTGAAATCGCCAGCAGATTAGATTTAAATAAATACGATTCCAAGTCAAATGAAATAGCACAGGTAATTAATATCAATAGCGAAAAAGAGCTTGACTTAAAAGGCAAAGACATCAAACTAAAACCCTGGGATATTGTAAACATCAGAACAAAACCAGGTTATAAATCTCAAGTTAGAGTTAGAATAGATGGAGAAGTGCTTTACCCTGGCTATTATATTTTAGCCTCTAAAGATGAAAAAGTAAGTAGCTTATTAAATCGCTCTGGTGGTTTAACACACTTAGCATTTTTAAAGGGAGTAAGTATTACTCGTGTTAACAAAACAAATATCCTAAAAGATACAAGTGATATTTATTATAAAAAATTAAAGCAACAAATTAAAGATACCACATCTAGTGCAAATTCTGATTACATCAATCCTACAGTAAAAATTGGATTAGATGTAGAAAAATTATTAGCAGATAGTAATAGCTTAGAAAATATCTATTTGCAAGAAGATGATATTATCAATGTTCCAAAACAAAAAAGAGAAATTAAAGTAAGTGGCGAAGTGTTGTTCCCTACAGAAGTTGTTTATGTTGCAGGGCAAGATTTAAGTTATTATGTTGATAGGGCTGGTGGTTATACAGATGATGCCAAAAAAGGAAGGGTATATGTTTTAAAACCTAATGGCGTTGCTGCAAAAACAAAACACTTTTTGTTTTTTAAAACTTACCCAAAAGTAGAAGAGGGCTCTGAAATTTTAGTGCCTAAAATAGCAACAAAAAAGAAAACATCTGCTGCCGAAACTGTTGCAGTAACTACAGGAGTTGCTGCTTTAGCTGGAGTAATAGTGGCAATATTGAATTTGTTAAAGAAGTAATTATATATGAGCAATCAATTGAATGAAATTTCATTAGTTAACTTATACAAAAGACTAAAGCTAAAATCGAAATACATTTTGTCTAAATGGGTAATAATTTCGATATGTACTTTTGTTTTTGGTTTCGTTGGATTTTTTTATAAATCATATATTGGCGTAGAATATAAGTCAACTTTAACATTTGTTTCAGAGAATGCAAGCGGTGATAAAATGGGGGCTTACGCTGGAATTGCTGCACAATTTGGAATAGATTTGGGTCAAAGTGGAGGAGGGGTCTTTGAAGGAGACAACTTGCTTGAATTGTTTAAAAGTAAAAAATTAATAGTAAATACTCTATTATCTTCATCAAACGATAAAGGTGAGAATAAACTATTAATTAATCAGTACATAGATAATCATAACTTAACAAAAGTATTGGCAAATCTCAGTTTTGAGAATTATGATGTTAAGACACAAGATAGAATAAAGGATAGTGTAATCAATAAAATATTCAGTATAATTTTAAAGTCTCAATTAACAATTGAAAAGAAAGATAAAAAAATTGGATTTATATACTTAGAAATCAAGGATAAAAATGAAATTTTTGCAAAAATTTTTGCAGAAAAATTAAGTGAGAATGTTATTAAGTATTATACTGAATATAAAACTAAAAGAGCAAACGATAATTTAACACTTTTAAAAAATCAAGCAGATTCATTACGACAATTATTAAACGCTAGCATTAGTGATGAGGCATCATCTGTCGATCTTAATATAAATCCTATTAAACAAGTTCTACGAACTAGTGTAACAAAAAAGCGTATCGATGTTTCTGCTAATACTGCTATGTATAGTGAGGTTTTGAAACAATTGGCAATTGCAAAAATTACATTATTGAGAGAAACACCCTTAATTCAAATCATTGACAAACCTACTATGCCACTCGAAAAGATAGGAATAGGGAAAGGGTTGACATCTATCCTTTTTGCATTTATTGGATTTTTTCTTATAGTTATATACTTGATTATTATGCTTTGGGTGAAAAGCCTTTTAATTGAAACCATATAGTTCAAATTTATAAAATATCCCTTTTAAAGTTAATCACGAATAAACAGTTTAAATATTTCTAACATTAAATTGAATGTATATAGCTCGATTGCTATAACAATTTTCAACTCTCTTACTTACTTCTTATTATACAAACTAATCATTGCAGTTTTAGGAATTGATGCAATGGGTTTATGGGCAATTGTTTTAGGTTTTACATCAATAATAAGTCAAGCAGCAGCTTCAATAAATACTAATATTATTCGTGAAGTTGCTTCTTATGATGATGAAAGCTATTCTAAAAAAGCATCAGACTTAATAATTAATGGTCTCATAATTTACTTTATTTTTTTTTGCATACTTACCCTCATTGTATTAGCTTCATTTAGATTATTGTTTCATAATAATATTAATAACTACATAAGTATTATTCCATTGATGCTTATTAGCATTTTTATTAACCTCTTAGGATTAATTTTATCTTCTGTCTTGGACGCTAGAAGATTGAATTATATCAAAAACATAATTTTAAGTGTCTCCAATCTATTATTCATTAGTTTTTGTTTCTATGCAATAAAACAATGGGGGTTAATTGGAGTTGCAATTGCACAAATTTTTCAAGCGTTTGTATTTTTAGTTTGTATTTTTTTTTATGTAACAAGAAAAATGAAAATACGGCTATTGTTAAAAGATATAAGCAAAGACAAGGTTTCATCTTTCTTAAAAGAGAGTTGGAAGTTACAAGGCATTTCTTTACTTGTTTTGTGTTATGAACCTATAACAAAATATTTTCTCTCAAAATTTGGTTTTTCTTATGTTGCTAAATATGAAATTGCAAACAAAATTTTAACTCAAATGCGAAATATTTTTGCCGTTTCAAATCAAACATTGCTTTCAGTTTTTGTAAACAAATTAGCTGATGGAAAAAAAGCATTTATATCATATTATTATTTCATACTAAATAAAAATTTACATTGGGCATTTATTGCAACGGGAGTTTGTTTACTTCTTTCTCCATTGGTTAGTTTGTTTTTTTTTTAAAATAATTGATGAAACCTTTTTTATAATATTTATAATAGTAGCTATTTCAAATCTTGTAAACATTATATCCATTACACCATATTTCAATTTTTTTGCACAAAAAAGATACAGCGTTCCTCTAAACTCGCATATAATTATAGCAATATTAAATATCGTATTATCAATTATTTTGGGCTACTTCCTAAATGGGATAGGTGTTGTAATGGGGTGGTCAATTTCTTTATGTATAGGCTCTATTTATATACTTAACTTGTTCAAGAAAAAAGAGGTAATGGGCGTGAGTAAAATTCAATATAATCCATTTATTTATTTTACATTTTTTTTATCTGTAGGGTCCCTAATATTTGTATATACTGTGTTTAATCTTATAATTAGCATAAACTTTTATGGGATTATTGCAGCACTAATTTGCTCTTTATTCTTATACCAAGCATATAAACTACATTCAATAAATGAATAAAAAACAGTTATAGTGGTAAAGAAATTTAAACTAATTTAGAGTGTTGGTAGTAAAAAACTATTTATTTTATGACTTTATTTCAAATAATTAAATTTTTTTATAGGCTCTTTAAAGAAGGGATATCAATTCTTTCAACTTCATTCTTTATTTTGACAATAAAGTTAATGAACAAAAATGCCAAACTCGGAAAAGGGATTAAATTATATGGATTCGTCAGTATTCGAGTAAAACCTACAAGCTACTTAACGATTGCAGATAATGTAATATTTAGGAATAGAATAATTGATAATTACGTAGGACTAAACAAAAAATCTACAATTTGTGTTTTGGATAAGGGAAGACTTTCAATTGGCAGTAATTCTGGCTTCAGTAATGTATCTATTTACTGTGCATATGAAATAAACATAGGTTCATATTGCAACTTTGGTGGAAATTGTTTTATATGGGACACTGATTTTCACGAGCTGGATTATCTGGAAAGGCGAAAAAATTTAAACTCCTCTTTAATTAAAAAATCACCAATATTTATTGGCGATGATGTTTTTGTAGGGGCAAATTGTATTATTTTAAAAGGTGTAAAAATAGGGAATAGATCAATTATTGGTGCAGGAAGTGTGGTGTCTAAATCAATTCCAGATGATGAAATTTGGGCAGGAAACCCTATAAAATTTGTACGTAAAATAAACAGCAATTTTGTTGAAAAGGATTAATAACATATTTATTCTTTAAAGTAAAAATGAACGGAAAAGCAAGTTTAAAATTTTCAATCATAACCGTTGTCTACAATGGCGAGCAATTCATTGAAGAAACAATTAATAGTGTATTAAGTCAATCTTATCAAAACATTGAGTATATAATAATTGATGGGGCATCTACAGATAAATCAGTTGAAATTATAGAAAAATATAGGGATAAACTTTACTACTATATTTCTGAAAGAGACTCTGGGATGTATGATGCAATTAATAAAGGAATTGCAAAGGCTACTGGAGATTATATTTTGATACTCAATTCAGATGATTATCTCAATGGCAGCCAAATTATTGAACAGATTAATAACAAAATTGCTAAGGCAAAATATGACTTTTTTTATTGTAATATTTTGCGAAAAAAAGAAGATGTGTATAGAGAGATTAAATTAAAAAAATACACCTTACAACAGTTGCTATGTTCCGAACATTGCACATTTATTCCACATCCAAGTTTTTTTATTTCTATGCATTTTATTAAAAAACAAAATTTAAAATATAATCTGCAATTTAAATATGCTTCGGATTTTGAGTATATCCTTAATACTATTGATAAATCACAAGAAAATTATTGTCATTTGCCAATATTTTCAACAGTATTTCGAGAACACCCTAATAGCATAACAAGTAGTGGAAAAATTAATTCTGAAAGGTTGCAGATTTTAGAAAATTGGGGATTATATAAAATGAGTTTTATTAAACGAATGTTTTTGTATTATAAAAACTGGATTGCATATAAGTTGATAAATTAAATGAACACAGTAGAAAAAAACATATTCATTTTATTCATTTTAGCAATCCCATTTACGTCTGCTTTTGCAATCAGTGGCACGATTAACTTGCCAATAATTTCAGGTATTGCGTTGTTTATATTTTGTTTGTTAAGTATTGTTCAAACAAAAAAAATATCTTTGAATTTTTTTTGTTACGAAACTAAAATAATTATCCTATTTCTCTTTTTTGTTTTATTGTCCTATGCTATAAATGGCATTCCCTATAGTTTTTCTCTTAATCATACATTGGCATATTTCAGTTCATTCATTTTTTTTCTTTTAACTCCACTTTTCTTTTTTCTAAACAATAAAACACCACAACAACTTTTTAGATTAACACTAAAGTGGATATTCATTTCCGTATTAACAAGTTCAGTTTTCTCACTAGTTGAATTTACCTTAACTAATTTTTGTGGAATTACGGTTTCAGATTTAATTCCAAGAGTATCAGTTAAAGAATATGACCCTTTTATTGTTGGCTTTTTAATTCGTTCAAGAGGATTTGCTGAAGAGTCTGGACATTACGGATTTATGATAGAAATTTTCGCCCCTTTATGTGCATATTATTTATATAAAAGCGGCTTCTTTATAAAAGGAATATTTTATAAAAATATTTCAATGTTATGTATTGTCCTTTCAATATTAACGTCTTTTAGTGTGGCTTCTTTTTTACTTATACCTGCGTGTATTATAATATCTCTTACATTAGGTTACAAACCCACAATTGAATTTATAAGAAACCATCATAAAAAAATATTAGTTACAATAATATTGCTCTTATTTGTTTGGCAAATAATTAACCTATTCATACCACTTACCGAAATAGTTCAAATTACTATTGAAGAAAAATTTGATTCCTTCTCATTTGAAGACAGGGCATTTAGGTCAAACTTTTTTTGGCAGACATTTCCTAAATTACCTCTAATTAATATTCTCTTTGGTGTAGGACCAAGTGGATTTAGAATTTTAGGACACGATGATAGCTTTAGTTTTTTATCACTTTATCAAACTATAACCTTTGAAATTGGAATAGTTGGATTGATGTGTTTTGGCTCCTTTTTATTATCGTTATTCATTAAATTGATGACCATAAAACATAATATTAAATTTTTTCTTATTATTTCATTCCTCTGTGGCATAATTCACTATAACTCTATCTCAAATTATTGGTATCCTTGGTTTTGGTTTTTGTGCTGTTTTATATTGTTCTATTATTATTCGTTCAAAAATGTAGTGAGTGAAAATTAAAGTTATTCATCTAATATCTTCATTGCAGCTTGGGGGAGTTGAGAAAGGAATTAACCTATCAATTAATGAACTCAATAATTTTTTTGATTACAGGGTAATGACATTAACCAATGCCAATAAATTTTATGAGCCAAATAGTGTAAAGTATTTTATTTTTTTAAAGTATAAATTTCTTGTAGTATCAATTTTTCCAAGCTTAAAAAAATTAAAGGAGGAAAATCCTTCTATCATTATCTCATCTCTTTGGAAAAGTGCAATTGTTGCTCTTATTTATAAAATATTCATAAATAGAAAAGTTAAGCTAGTTGCATTCGTTCATAATGAAACCTATTTCCACCTGGCAGATGCTTTTTTTAACAAAATGCTATTAGGAAAAGCAGATGCTATAGCTTGTGATAGTTTAAATACATTGAAAATTATTAAACAGAGGAACTCAAACCACAACAATTATTTTATTATCCCATATATTTTTTTTGGTAAAGAACAGCATAAAATTAATCTTCATAATCTTAAAGAAATTCGTTTTTTATATGCTGGAAGACTAAACGAAGTTAAAAACTTAGAAGCCGTAATAGACTTTTTTGCAATATTTATGCAAAATAATAAATCATTTCGGTTGCACATTTATGGTGATGGCGATAATAAATACATTAAAAAATTAAAAGAAAAAATCGAAAAGAATAGCTTAAATGATAAAGTATTGTTTAAAGGTATTTTCAATGCTTCTGAAACATCTGCTATTTACCAGCAGTATCATTTTTATATTCAGTTTAGCAAAAATGAAGGTATGGCAATGAGCGTTGTTGATGCTATGATAAATGGCGTTATTCCTATCAGTACACCTGTTGGTGAAATAAAAAATTACATACAGCATCTAAAAAATGGGATTTTAATAAAAAACAATGCAAATGAAAAAGATTATTTAACTCTTTGTATAGAACTAAATGATATCATAAATAATTCAAATATTTATGACAATATTTCGAAAGAATGTTATTTATATTTTAGGGAAAGAAAAAATTATATACAATCGTTTGTTGAAATGATTAACGACTTGAATTAGAAAAGATGTCTCAAAATAAAATTCTATTTATCATCACCAAAGGTGATAACATTGGTGGAGCTCAGATATATGTTCTTGAATTAGCGAAACGATTTAAGCAAGATGGATTTGATGTATCGGTTATTGCTGGAACAAAAGGGTATTTAACAAACAAACTTATTGAGGAACAAATTGAAGTAGTTCATATTGATAGTTTAAAAATGCAAATCAATTTATGGTTTGATATAATTAGCATTTTTAAAATTTATAAATACCTCAAAAAAAATAAACCTAACATTGTTTCCCTAAATTCTTCTAAAGTTGGAATTGTAGGTAGAATAGCTTGTTTCTTTAACAAAACACCCTGTGTTTTTACAGTTCACGGTTGGAGTTTTACAGATGGAGTTTCACCTAAAAAGCAATTTTTTTTTAGAAACATTGAAAAATTATTAAAACCTTTTTGTACTGCTTGGATAACAGTTTCTCAATATGATTTTGATTTAGGTATTAAAAGCAAAGTGGTTGTTCCTAATAAAACTACCCTTATACACAATGGAGTAATTATTAAGAACCAACTCGCTACAAAAACAGAAATATTAGAAGAAACACAAAAAGTAAAAATTGTTTTTACTGCTCGTCACGATTTTCAAAAAGATCATTTAACGCTCTTTAAAGCAATACAAAATATTGACAATATTATTGTTTATCTGCTAGGGGATGGCCCTTTAATGGAACAAAATAAACAGAAGGCAAAAGAACTAGATATTTTAAACAAGGTTGAGTTTGTCGGCTTCACCACTAATGTAGAAAATTACCTTGCAGATAGTGATATTTTTGTTTTAATTACAAATTGGGAAGGATTTCCAATTTCTATTTTAGAAGCAATGAATAATAAATTGCCCATCATTGCAACAGATGTTTGTGGAAACTCTGAAGCAATGATAAATGGAGAAACCGGATTTTTAGTAGCTCCTAAAAACGCTAAAATGCTAAAAGAAAAGATTTCTGCTTTGGCAGCTAATTCAACATTAAGAAAAAAAATGGGTGAGGCTGGATATGAATATTTAAAGCATAATTTCTCTTTTGATTTTGTTTATCAAAAAACAAAAAAAGTATTTACCAGTTACATCTAAAGTCTGTGTGGCAAACATAAGTTTTTGCGAAGGTTAGTTCCTAAAGCAATCTCATCAGTCAAAAATCCCACACTCAAAAACAAATCTTGTTTTACATACTATTTACAGCATATTTCTTTCTAATTTATTTAATGTTCACTAAACTTAGTTTTTTTAAAAACTCAGATTTAGGAACATTCACATTATTAAGTATATTTTCTATTAAGTATTTAGTTGGTTTTTTTTACAGCTACTATTTCTCTCTACCTTCTCAAATAACCAATGCCGATACTTGGTCATACTTTATGGATAGCAAAATAGAAACAGATTGGCTCTTAAGTAATCCCAAAGCGTTTGCAGCTGATTTGTTTGCAAACCATTATTCACAATCTGGAAATTTATTTTCTTGTACCAACTCTTTTTGGAATGATCTAAAAACAACCTTTTTTGTAAAGCTGTTAGCTGTTCTTAATCTCTTTAGTGGCAAAAATTATTATATAAACCTTCTCTTCTTCAATGCCTTTTTTATGTTTGGGGGTGTTGCTTTTTATAGACTATTTAAAGATAATTTTATCATTAATAAATGGGTTTTAATAGCAACAGTTTTTTTTACGCCAAGCTTTTTATTTTGGTGCAGTGGTATTCATAAAGATGGAGTTATTTTCTCTGCAACAGCAATCAGTATTTTTATTTTTCACAAAGCACTAAAAGATAAATTTAATGCTGTAAGATTATTTATTTTAATCCTCTGCTTTGCATTAATTTTTCTATTAAGAAATTATTATTTACTTGCCATAATGCCTGCTTTTATTGCTTGGTATGTTGTAGAAAAAACTAAACTCAATGCAAAAATTTGTTATGCATTAATGACTTTATTTTGTTTATTGGTTTTAACTTTTTCAAGTTCATTTTCAATTACGAAAGGTATTTGTAAGTCAATAGTAGAAAAGCATAATGAATTTTTAACCCTCGAAGGGAACACTAAATTTCAAACGCCAAATCTTGAAACAAATACAAAAAGTGTAGTATCATATTTTCCTTTTGCAATGCAATCATCATTGTTTCGCCCATTCCCAAATAATATAAAATCAAAAGGGGAGTTCTTTGCAATGCTAGAAAACTATTTTTTTCTTATAATACTCATAGTCGCAATTATATCATTTATCTATAAAAAAAATAGTATAACACAGTCACCAATAATTTTAACTTGCTTCTTAATTAGCTTTTTTTTACTATTATTTATTGGTTACACCGTGTGTTTCGATGGAGCGATTATTAGATATCGAAGTGTATCATTCCCATTATTAATAGTACCTTGTGTTATCATAATTTTTGGTAAAACAAAAGAAGATCTTGCAATGCCATAACCATCAATCCCTCTATCCCTGTATAGAGAAGGTTAGGGGATGAGGCTTCAATATTTTTTTCAAATTTTTCATCCTAAAAAATTTTTAAAATTAAAAAAATATTTACTTTCGAACTTTAATAATCCTAAAATAAACACTAGTTATGGCAAGCTCAGAAACAGGACATGCAAAAAACATAGCTTATTTCAATGAAGCTATTAAAATTTGCGAAAGTTGGGGTACAGATTACAACCCCTCAAAAACAGCACTAAAAGTTGCAAATCTAAAGATCCAATTAGCAGATTCAGATGCTTCACAAACAGATTATGGCGATAAAAAACAAACAAACGCCACCGACAAAAATCTTAGAAAAACCGCTTTTAAACCAATTAACAAATTAGCTACTAAATTAGAAAATGCTATAAAATCAACCGATGCCTCAGAAGCTTCAATTGCCGATGTAGAAGGATTCTGTAGAAAAATTCACGGCGAACGTGCAGGCAATGCTCCTCAAAAAACAGCCGATGCAGCAGGTAAAGAACAAGATAATTCACATTCAGTAGCACAATTATCATTCACAAATATTGTAGAACATCTAAAAGGGTTAAATAAAGCACTCATTGCCGAAAGTTCTTATGCACCAAACGAAACAGAACTAAAAACGGCAACTATAGCAACTTTAATAACAACCCTATCAACGCTAAACGACAATGAATCAAAGTCATTCATTGCAATGAATAAAGCAAAAATTACAAGAGACAAAAAATTATATGCACCAAAAACTGGTCTATTCGATACATTTCAGGCAATAAAAGACTATGCAAAATCCTTGTATGGTATTTCAAGCCCACAATACAAGCAATTGTCAAAACTAAAAATTATAGACCTAAAATAATTTTCAGAAACACGTATCGGCAATTTCCCAGCAAGCATCCGAAATTTCCAAACAGGCGTCCGTACTTTTCAAATAGATATCGGCAGTTTCAAAACAAGTATCGGTAATGTCCAAATAGGTATCGGTAGTTTTCAAATTGATGTCGGCAATTTTCAAATAGACATCGTAACTTCCCGAGTAATAACATAAAAATTCCAAATAGCAATAGGGAGTTTTCAAACTACTACCGCAACATTCCAAACTCCCCTCGCCTTTAGGAGAGGGGTTGGGGGTGAGGTTAAATAAAAATCAATGCAAGCAATCATCCTAGCAGGCGGTTTTGGCACTAGACTACAAACAGTAGTAAAAGAAGTTCCAAAACCACTTGCACCCATTTCTGGTAAACCATTTTTATTTTGGCTAATTACTTACTTGCAGCAACAAGGCATTACCAATTTTATTTTTTCGTTAGGCTATTTACACAATCTAGTAGAAGATTTTTTGAAAGAAGAGTTTCCTAATCTAAACTATGATTGTGTAATAGAAACAGAACCACTTGGAACAGGTGGAGCCATAAAATTTTGTTTAAATAAAACAAACGAAACAGATGTAATTATTGTTAATGGCGATACCTTTTTTAATCTTAATATCAAAGACTTTGTTCAATTTTATCAGAACTCAAATTCAGATTGTTGCATTGCACTAACACCTATGCAAAATTTTGATAGATATGGGTCTGTTACACTCGATAACGATAACAATGTTCTTGAGTTTAATGAAAAAAAATATTGCGAAACAGGCCTAATAAATACTGGTGTCTTGTTGTTAAATAAGAACGTTTTTCTGAATAAAACAGAACATCTTCCTCAAAATTTTTCTTACGAAAAAGACTTTTTAGAGCCGAATATTTCTCAAATAAAAGTTACAGGGTATATTGCAGCCGGTTATTTCATTGATATTGGAATACCCGAAGATTACCATAAAGCAGATAGAGAAATGGAGCAAGTAGTGAATAAAAAATAGTAAATGGGTTACAGAAATTAGAAATAATAAATTAGAAATAAAAAAATGAAAGTAGCATTAATTACAGGAATTACTGGGCAAGATGGGGCATATCTTGCAGAATTTTTATTAAAAAAAGGATATCAAGTTCACGGTATTAAACGTCGTTCTTCATTATTTAACACACAACGTATTGACCATTTTTACGAAGATCCACACATTCCAAATCGTCATTTAACATTGCACCATGGCGACTTAACAGATAGCACTAACTTAATAAGAATTATTCAAGAAGTACAACCAGATGAAATTTACAACTTGGCTGCAATGAGCCACGTTCACGTTAGTTTTGAAGAACCAGAATACACTGCAAATGCAGATGGAATAGGCACTTTAAGAATTTTAGAAGCTGTACGCTTGTTGGGCTTAATCAAGAAGACAAAAATTTATCAAGCATCAACAAGTGAATTATATGGTTTAGTGCAAGCAGTTCCTCAAAGTGAAACAACACCTTTTTATCCGCGTTCGCCTTATGGGGTTGCCAAACTTTATGGATTTTGGATTACTGTGAATTATCGTGAAGCCTATAACATGTTTGCGTGCAATGGAATATTATTTAACCACGAAAGCCCTATACGTGGCGAAACATTTGTTACCCGTAAAATTACGCGTGCGGTAGCTCGCATTGCTATGGGCCTGCATGATAAATTATGGTTGGGAAACCTAGGTGCCAAACGCGATTGGGGCCATGCAAAAGACTATGTGGAAGCTATGTATTTAATGCTACAGCAGCCCGTGGCCGAAGATTTTGTAATAGCCACCGGACAGACCACACCCGTTCGCGATTTTGTAAAAATGGCTTTTGCTGAGGTAGGTGTGCAAATAGTATTTAAGGGCGATGGTATCAATGAAATAGGTTTCGTTGCAAGTATCGACAGTGCCAAAGCTGCCGAAATGAATATTGACCTTCAGGTGAAACCCGGTGAAGAATTGGTAGCAGTCGACCCAGTGTATTTTAGACCCACTGAAGTAGATTTATTAATTGGTGATGCCACCAAAGCATTTGAAAAAATGGGCTGGAAACCAAAATATACCCTGCCCATGTTGGTAGCCGATATGGTACAGAGTGATGTGAAACTGATGCAGAAAGAAAAATTTCTAAAAGATAATGGGTTTAAAACGCTCAATTATTTTGAGTAAGAAAATTTAATAATCAATACCATGGAAGACCCCAAAGACGAACATTTATGGAAGCTGGCAATGAAACGTGCAAGCTTTAAAAAACATTTATTTACCTACCTCATTGTAAATGGCTTTTTGTGGGCACTCTGGTATTTTAGCAAGGCTGAACAATCGGGCAATGTTCCTGGTGGCATGTTCCCTTGGCCGATATGGACTACTTTGGGTTGGGGAATTGGGGTGTTCTTTAACTATAGAGATGCCTATAGCGATACCACTAGCAATGCCGAGAGGGAATACCAAAAATTGGTAGACCAAAAAAATCAAAAAAAATAAGCTGATGGGTTTTTGGGCAGATACCGCTGGGTTACTGTTCCCCAATGTCTGTGCCGGCTGCGGACAGATTTTGCTAACAGGCGAAAAAGTAATCTGTTTAGCGTGCAAGCATAATCTACCTTATACCAATTATCACAAATATAGTGATAACCCAGTAGCCAATACATTTAAAGGCAGGGTGAAATTAGAAGCGGCCACCTCGTTTCTATATTTCAGACAATTGGGAATTACCCAACGCTTAATGCATGGCCTCAAATATAAAGGGCACAAAGAAGTAGGTTTATGTTTGGGAAACTGGATGGGCGAGGCACTTAAAGAAACAGATATATATAATAGTATAGATATAATAATGCCTGTTCCTTTATACGAGAAAAGAGAAAATAAAAGGGGTTATAATCAATGTAATATATTGGCTCAGGGAATGGCAGAAGCTATAAACAAAACCGTGAGCACCACACATCTGCTTCGCGTAAAAAACAACCGCAGCCAAACAAAATTAGAACGCTGGACCCGCTGGACAAATGTGCAAGAGATATTTAAAGTAGAACATATTTCTGAAATAGAAAACAAACATATATTGTTGTTGGACGATGTGGTAACAACAGGAGCCACGCTTGAAGCATGTGCCTCACTATTGGTGCCTTTTTGCAAGGTGAGTATTGCCACCTTGGCTATTGCCAGAGATTTTTAACAAAACACCAAACTAGATATTACATTTTTATGTCTTATATCAAAAATATTTCATTTAAATTTGTTGCCCTGTGCGTGTAAATCGGTTAAATATTTGGAACTTATTATGGCTGTTGTTATGTGTTTGTTCAATCAACTCACAAGCACAACGGCGTTCGTCCAGTTTTAATAGAAATCATGCATACGAAATGGGCTTAAGTATTGGCCCTACTTATTATCAGGGAGATTTGAGCTATGGTCCGGTTACCCTACAAATGACCAAGATGCATGCAGGAATTTACGGACGTTACTATCTCGGAAATTTTATAGCAGTCCGGTTGGGTTTCGATTTTGCCCGCATTGCAGGCGATGACAAGGTGGCTGCCTCCAAATATGATGAATATACAGCCATTGAAGAACGTGGGCTCGGCAAGCAGGCCGCTTATCACGACCGCTTGAAACGTAATCTGAATTTCTACTCCAATATTGCCGAATTAAATTTACTTTTCGAATATCATATATGGAATCCATATAACCGTGGAAGTGGTAAATTAGTAGTACCTTATGTATTTGGGGGTGTGGCCTACTTCCATTTCAATCCAAAAACTGTGGATCGGTATGGAACCATAGTTGAGTTAAGAAATTTTCAAACCGAGTATCATAAAACATATAGCCTCAACCAATTTGCAATTCCTATGGGGTTTGGGGTAAAAATTAATCCGGGAGCGGCAATTAATGTTTCATTTGAAATAGGTTATCGCAAAACCTTTACTGATTGGCTCGACGATGTGCATCATAATTTTGCAGGAGCACCCGCCGCAAACGATGTTTATCTTCAGCAACTAAGCGACAGATCGGGAGAGATTGACCCTAAATGGGGTAATATGTGGAATCAAACTTCCATTAACCCCAATAAATATATTAGAGGAAATCCCAAGGACAAAGATTCTTATATAATTTGCTCTATTAATATTACCAAAACTTTTAGTGCACATGGCACTTGTACTAACTTTTAATAAGTCGATACGCAACCTTTTATTTATTTCTACTTTTTATTTTATTGTTATCAAATAATACAATAAAACCAATTACTAGCTAGCAATATATAGCAATGGTTATTTCTACCTATTAAAAAAAAATCAAATTATTTTCTCCGAATAGTCTAAAAACTAATTACTTTTGTCGGTCTAATTTAAAAAAAAATACAACCGTAATGAACGCAACATTATTAAAATTATTGCTGGCCATAGTAACCGCAATTGCCGCTGTAGAAGCTTATGTAATTATAAATGGGAATACGCCTGATTCTAATAATACTATAGCCCAATCTGGCGTAGGGGCATGCATGGATGGGAGTAGATATAATATAACAACAGGTGTTGATAATGATGGAGGAACCAATATAGCCCCTCAATTAAAGAGCAGTTTAATTAATCAATACGTTTCGTCTGTTACCGCCAATCCCAATGCTTTTCAAAGTTGTATTTTAAGCAAAAAAGCCCTGAGTGCCATCTTTGAAAAAGATCTTACTCTAAATGCAATTCAATGCGATATGGCTGCTACTCAAAATCCACAGGACAAAGGGAAAACAACTTTAATTATATCGGGTATTAGAACCAACAGTTTTAATATTGTGGATGACATTGCCGATTCGAAATTTTTCTTTGCTACGCGGTATTGCCCTCCCAAATGCCACTAAACCCTTGTGACAATTAAGTTTATTTTTATTATATGAAAGTATCTATAATTGTCGTTTTCTTCTTCGTTTCTTCTATCATTTTTGGTCAAACCCATTCAGATTATACCAATATATTAGTACAGCTTGACCAACCAAGCACAGATACTGCGGTGGTTAACAAAGCAAATAAAATTGCACTTGAGCTTGAGAATAACAATTATTACGATTCGGCACTGCTGCTCATAAGCAAGAACATTGAGCACAGCAAAAAACTAAAGTACAGATACGGAGAAGCAACCGCTGTATATATAAATGCTGCTATTTTATTGGGAAAAGGAGATATAGAAAATGGATTGAGCTATTTAATAGAATCACGATCGATATACGAATCTCTACATGATATTAATGGTATTATTAATTGTTATACAGAATCTGAAGTTACTTTTTTTATTCAAAAAAAATATGACATTGCACTTAAAGATTTAGACATTGCTTTACCTCTGATTAAGAAAATAAACAATAAAAATAAGGAGGGGCAAAACCGATATTTGGCCGGCTTATGTTATACCGAATTAAATGAATTGCAGAAAGCAGAAGACTGCTTAAGAGCTTCAGAAGCTATTTATCAAAAAGGCCAGTTCACCTTCAATTTACACGAATGCTATTCTGGACTTGCTGACTTGTATTATAAGAAGAAAGATTTTGAAAAAGCAAAATTGTATTATGAGAAGAATTACGCTTATTTTTTATCCAATAAAGAATATCTGGGTTTAGCCCTTAATACTTATGGCCTAGCAAAAGTATACAAGCAACAAAACAATAGAGTGTTGGCCAAAAAATATTTTATTGAAGCCTATCAGTTTTGTGAATTATCTAAAGAGTTATATAAGAAAGATGAGTATGCAAAGTCGTTATCAGATATCTATCTAAGTGAAAACGATTATAAAAACGCCTACAAATATTTAGAAATATATCACGAAGCCCATGACTCGCTATACAGCAAAGAAAACGACAAAGCAATTAATATGTTGCAGAGCAGGTTGAAGATGGCTAAAAAAGATTTTGAAAACGAGCTGTTAAAAAAACAACAAAAATCGAAGGATGAAGTAATATCCCTTCAAAGTAATTTAATATATGTTGTTATTGGAGCGTCATTAATTTTATTGATATTTTCATTGTACGCATATATACAATACCGCAATAAAAAGCGGCTCAACAAAGAACTTGTTAAATTGAATGAGGATATATCAAAACTATCTTTGGAAATTGAAGAAAAAAATAAACTGCTTGAAAATGATAACCAACGAAAAGCTATAAGTATCCAAGACAAAGAAAAACGAATTTTAGATTTTGCTTTTTTTAATGCCCATGAACTGCGGGCAGCGGTAGCCAGAATATTGGGGTTGGTGAATGTATTTAAAGATACCGAATGCACCAAAGAAGATTTGACCCATATTATAAACATGACTGAAACTTCAACCCTAGAATTGGATAAAATTGTGAGAGATTTTGGAAACCGACTCATAGTAATAGAGGAAGAGGATTTGAATAGTTCCGAAACCGGAAGCCCGAAGTTGGAAGACGGAAGCTAGAAGACGGAAGTGCCATTCGGCGGCTGGCCTCAGCAAAACTTCGGTCTTCCTACTTCTAGCTTCTATCTTTTAAAACAACCCGCCAATCAACCCAGCAGCATCAATATCAATAGCCTCAGCGGCGGGCACTTGGGGCAAGCCTGGCATACGCATCATATCGCCACAGATAGGAATTAAAAATCCAGCACCGGCAGCAAATTCAAATTCACGAACAGTAATCCTGAATCCTTTTGGGCGGCCTAGTAATTTTGGATTATCAGAAAATGAGTATTGGGTTTTGGCCATACATACAGGTAGTTTATCCATGCCCAATCTATATATTTTTTTCAATCCAGTTTGTGCTTTTGCGGCATAATCAACACCATCGGCACCATATATATTTTTGGCAATCTCTTCAATTTTTTGTTCAACGCTATCTTCTAAATTATATAATGGTTTAAAGTTACTTTCATTTAAAGCTATAGTTTCGGTTACTTCATTGGCTAGTTGTTCCATCCCTGCTCCACCTTTTTCCCAGCCTTCGCAAATTGCTACTTTAGCTCCTATCGATTTTACATGATTGTATACCATATCAAGTTCAGCTTGTGTATCGCTAAAGAATTTATTAACTGCAACCACAGCAGGTAAACCAAATTTTGAGATATTGGAAATATGTTGTTCCAAATTGGCCATTCCATTTTTTAGTGCTTCCAAGTTTTCAGTTTTCAATGAATCCATGGCAGCACCTCCGTGATATTTAAGAGCACGAATAGTAGCAACTATTACAACTACTTTAGGAGCAATACCACCATAACCACATTTAATATGCAGGAATTTCTCTGCCCCTAAGTCAGCACCGAAGCCGGCCTCGGTTACCACATAGTCTGATAATGACATGCCCATTTTGGTAGCGATTAATGTATTGGTGCCTTGTGCAATATTGGCAAACGGACCACCATGTATAATAGCAGGATTTCCTTCGAGTGTTTGAACCAAGTTGGGCATAATAGCATCTTTTAACAAAGCAGCCATCGAGCCTTGGGCATTTAACTGTTTGGCATAAACGGGTTTTCCTCCATAAGTATCACCTATATATATATTGCCAATTTTAGTTTTTAAGTCTTCTAAATTTGAAGAGAGACAAAGTATAGCCATAATTTCGGAAGCTGCTGTAATATTAAAGCCAGTTTCACGAGGCATGCCGCCCTGCTTCCCACCAAGTGCTACTATAATATTACGCAGAGCACGGTCGTTCATGTCCATTACGCGTTTCCAAACCACAGTTCTGGGGTCGATTCCTAAATTGTTTCCTTCTTTGTTCTGTATATTATTATCTATTAATGCAGCCAAAAGGTTATTTGCTTTTTCAATAGCTGAGAAGTCACCAGTAAAATGCAAATTTATATCTTCCATGGGTACTACTTGGCTATATCCACCGCCGGCCGCACCACCTTTTACGCCGAATACTGGACCTAATGAAGGCTCTCTTAGCACCGCTGTTGCCTGCTTGCCAATTCTATTCAGGCCTTCAGTTAAACCAATAGTAGTAGTGGTTTTCCCTTCGCCTGCGGGAGTTGGATTAATGGCAGTTACCAATATAAGGTTAGCATTGGCAGCTTTGGCAGGATCGATTAAAGTTAATGGCAACTTGGCTTTGTATTTTCCATAATGTTCCAATTGTTCGGCATTGATTCCCAATTTGATGGCGATATCATTAATGTGTTGGAGTTTTGCGGCTTGAGCAATCTCAATATCCGATGGTACTTTTACTATTTCTAGGGTGGTGTTTTCCATGTGTATCTGTTTTTCGTGCAAATTTAAAGGGCAAATGCTTTTATGGTTTATTAATTTTCTTTAAACACGGCATGACACAAATCAGCTTATTTAACTACCAAATGGCATTTTTTAATTAGCAAATGGTGCGGATTATCAATCAAAAAATGTCTTACACATAATCTTACAAAGTGACTTTTTCAATTTTTGTTTCAACTTTAGTCATTCTGAGAGGCCTGTCAATTTTAGCTAAACAGTATAAAGCAATGGCGTTTGCATAGCAAATTTTAAATAATGTGAGCGTATGGAGTGAAAGCAAAAAGTAAATAATTTACTTGTAAGATTTTTAATACAAAGAGTATTTACCGCCCAATGCCTAAGCCGAAGTTTGTAATAGATAAAACGGACACAAAAACCTTTTAAATTAACCAAACAATTACTACCATGAAAAATTTGATTTTAACCACTGCCGCTTTGCTTAGCTTGAATACACTAACTATACAAGCTTCAAATTCGCTACCTACCAAACCTTCAGGTATTAATCCTACTGCAACTGCAACACCTACCCCAGCACAAACTACTGAAACCAGTGCCGCGGTTCAAACAACCATTAACTTAAGCCCTTCGCATAATGGAGGTGGCACCGTTCAAGTAACCAATAGCAATCAACCTATCACTATATCAATTGCCGACCTAAGCGGAAAAAATGTTTTCGAAAAAACTATTACCGGCAATACCTACGATTTATCAGGAACGATGACTGCATCAGGAATCTATATAATTTCTATTAAACAAAACGATTCAGTAATCAGTTCTAAAACCTGGATAGTAACAAAATAATACGCAATACAAGCTTAAACTCCTTAAATCAACTATACATAAAAGCTGCGGTGCATAACATCGTGGCTTTTTTGTTTATATCCGTAATTGAGTAATACGATATGTTTGTGTGATTATATTTTTACGCAGATGGAGACAATTCAGGGTACTTTAAAGAAATTTTTTGGCTACGACCAGTTCCGATTAAAGCAGGAAGAAATCATCAACAATGTATTATCTGGCTCAGATACTTTTGTACTGATGCCTACAGGCGGAGGTAAATCATTATGTTATCAATTGCCTGCCCTACGGTTTTCTGGTATAACAGTGGTAGTATCTCCCTTAATAGCATTGATGAAAGACCAAGTAGATGCTCTAAAAGCAAACGGTATTAAAGCGGCTGTGTTAAATTCTACACTTTCAAACCAAGAGCAGCAACAAATAATATATGATTTAAAAAATGGCAACTATAAAATATTATATCTTTCTCCCGAGCGTTTGTTTACCGCAAGCAATCCTTTTATCAATATATTAAAAGAATTAAACGTATCATTATTTGCAGTAGACGAGGCTCACTGCATCAGCCATTGGGGACACGATTTTAGGGCAGAGTATTTACAATTGGGGCAGCTTAAAAATCATTTTCCAAAAGTGCCCGTAGTTGCTTTAACTGCAAGTGCAGATGGTATTACCCAAAAGGATATTATCTCAAAATTAAATCTCAATAATCCCAATATATATATATCTAGTTTTAACCGACCCAATATACATTATTATATAGAGCCTAAAAGAAAATATAAAACATCACTGATTAATTATTTAAAAAAACATAAAGATGATTCTGGAATTATATATTGCTTAAGCAGAAAATCAACCGAAGAATTATCGGAAGAACTGAACCAAGAAGGTTTTAATACTTTGGCTTACCATGCAGGAATGGACAGCAAACAACGAAGTATTACCCAGGAAAAATTTCAAAAAGATGAAATTAAAATCATAGTGGCTACTATAGCTTTTGGGATGGGAATTGACAAATCGAATGTGCGGTTTGTAATACATGCAGATTTGCCAAAAAATATAGAAAGCTATTATCAAGAAACGGGTCGTGCCGGTCGTGATGGACTGCAGAGCGATGCTATATTGTATTATACTTATGCAGATGCTATAAAGTTGAAAAGTTTCGTGGAAGTTGATAATAACCAAGCACAATCTGCCATTATGCTAGCCAAATTGGAACAAATGGTTGGCTTTTGCGAAGAAGAAACTTGTAGACGACAGTATCTGTTAAATTATTTTGGAGAACAAAGTGATGATTATTGTGGCACCTGCGATTTTTGTTTATCAGGGGTTGAGGAATTTGATGGTACCTTATTGGCACAAAAAGCACTATCTGCCGTCTCCAGATTAGGTGAACGCTATGGTGCCAATTTTGTGATTGATTTTTTGCGTGGATCGAAAGGAGAAAAAATAAACCAAACTATGCGTGAACTTAAAACCTATGGTATTGGAAACGATGTGAGTACTGATGACTGGAAACAATATTTTAAGTACCTATTGCGACAAGGTTTTTTGCATAAAGAAGATGAACAATATGGAGTACTAAAACTAAATGCAAAAAGCTGGGAACTTCTAAAAGGAAATTCGAAAATTAAATTCAGAAAACTGAAAAATAGAAGAGAGGCTGAAAAAGAATCAGTGATATATGATGCTACTTTATTGCAACTATTAAAATCATTGCGACAAGAATTTGCCCTGAAAGAAAATGTGCCAGCATATATAGTTTTTAGTGATAATACTTTGGTTGAACTAGCTACCTACTTCCCCCAAACAGAAACTGAAATTACGCAGATTTCAGGTATGGGAGAATTTAAAGTAAAGAAATATGGAGCTGCATTTTTAAACTGTTTAAAAGAATACTGTAGTAAAAACAATATAGTATCCAAAGTGCAAAACAAGGAGGCTAAAAAACAAAAAATGCGTAACAAACCCATGCGTGGTGACACACAGCTAGAATCGTACAACTTATATAGGCAAGGAAACACCATTGAAAAAATAGCCGAACTGAGAAAGCTGGCAAGAATAACTATTGAAGGCCACCTTTCTGCTTTTGTGAGCAAAGGTGAACTCAGTCCATTTGAGTTTATTACCCAAGAAAAATATGATTATCTAAAAGGCGAAGCCCTAAAATATATGCCCATACTGTTGGCCCAGTTTAAAGAAATTGTGGGAGAAACTTATTCTTATGGCGAAATAAAAATGGTATTGGCCCACATGGAATATACTGAAGAGTTAAAATATGAAAATTATCGAGTTAAAAACTAATTTTTAGGAGTAAGTTAATAAAGTGAATATACTTTTGGGGTTTGCCTCTAAATGATAAAATACAAGGATATTTATATATATAGTAAGTGGTGGTATTTTTGTTTACTTCCACCTCAAAGTTTGTATCAATCGCATTGCATCATCATGCAAAAAATTGAAAACTGGAGCTATGCTATCGGGTTCGGTGTGGGCTTCAAAATAGAGTGCTCCACGTATAAAATGTTTTTTACTATCGGTTAAGAAAAACTGAAATGCTGTAGCTGCCTTGCCGCTCACTTCGTAGCGAAGGCCTGTGGTATTGCTATCCGCAGCTTGTATATCATACTCTTCAATATTACTGGCTACCACATCATGCTTGTAGGTAAGCATTCGGGTATCGTGAACCAATCCTTGTAATGTATTTTTAGCATCGATAGTTTTATAACTCAGATGCAATGATGCCCTCATATCGGGATAATGAATAGTAATCCAATAGGGCTCTGCTCCTCTGCTGTGGTCTTCTTCCACAATAGCAGAATCATGGATATCAAAACTATAGGGTAAATTTTTATTATATGTATGATAACTTTTTGGAGGCAAATCTATCTGCTCAAATTCACGTTTCTTGGGCACATAGTTATTATGGCAAGAAGTGATTATTATTATATATAATATACCAAGAAATGGGAGCGTTTTTGAAACAATTTCTTTCACGAGATTGCTTCGTCGTATCGTCTTTCTGGACGAGACTCCTCGCAATGGCGGTTTTAGTATCATACTTCTCATCTTTTCACCACTACTTTTATTCTGCTAATTCTTCTTTTATCTACCGCCTCTGTAGTAAAACTATATAAACCATACTCTATTTTTTGGCCGCGGAATGGCAGTTTACCATTGAGCTCGAGCAGCAGACCAGCAAGAGTTTCGGCTTCTCCTTTGGCTTTTTCAAAACTATCGGGATCTACTTTCATTAGTTTGCACACATCATTAATTAATGTTTTGCCTTCAAAAATAAAAGTGTTTGCATCTAGCTGAGAATATAGTCTTTCATCTTCATCAAACTCATCATGTATTTCTCCAAATATTTCTTCTAAAATATCTTCCATGGTAACAATTCCCAAATTGCCACCAAACTCATCAAATACAATAGCTATATGTTTACGTTGTACTTGAAATTCTTTCAGCAGATCATCAATCATTTTGCTTTCGGGCACAAAGAATGCTTCACGAATTAAATCATGCCATTCAAAATTAGCGGGCTTATCAATATGGGGCAGCAAATCTTTCATGGTAAGTATACCCTTCACTTTATCGAACGACCCATCGCATGCAGGCATACGTGAATAACCCCACTCATTGAAATAAGCCATTACTTGTTTAAAATCCCAATTGCAATCAACGCTTTTCACATCCATGCGTGGTCTACTTATTTGTTTCACATCGGTGTTCCCAAAATTTACGATGCCTTTCAATATTTCCTTTTCTTGCCTCGGTTGTCCGGCTGAGCTTGTTATTTCTATTGCATGCTCCAAATCGTCGACCGTTACTTGATGTCCTTTTTTCGTAATCCTTTTATCTATAATAGAAGTGCTCTTCACTAAAATCCATACAAATGGCGACCAAAATTTGCTCAAATAATATATTGGCAAAGCCATTAATCTGGAGAAACTCATATAGTGTTGGGTAGCGTAAATTTTAGGGGTAATCTCTGCCAAGAATACAATGATAAAAGTGATAAAAGTTACCTGGCACACAAAGAAAGTAGTAGTCTTTTGTATAGCGGGGTTTATCAGCAAATCGAACAAGGTATTGGAGACAAGTACAAAAGCGATATTAATGAAATTGTTGGTGATGAGAATGGTAGCCAACAAAGTTTTTGGTTTCCCTAATAGAAATATAATAGATTTTGCAACTGGCGAATCTTCACTTTTCATATCATCCAACTTTTGTTTGGGGATACTAAAGAAAGCATTCTCACTTCCTGCCACCAAAGCAGAACAAAAAAGCAAGACAAGTATTATAATAATTGCAATTATGGTAGAGGCAATTTCTGTTGGTGTTACTTCATTAAAAATCTGAAGTAATTGATAAGTTCGCTCGGGCAAGGGGTTTTCCAAAATTAAGTGTTTTAGTGTAAGGAATTAAAAAGGCAAATCGCCGGTTGTATCTAGTGGATTAGGGGAGGGAGCTTGGGGTGGTATTTGTTCATGATTTGTGTGCCCCTCACTATTTACTTGATTGTCGATATGGCCGCTCAATATTTCGAAACTCGTGCATCGAATCGTTTTTCTTTGCCTAGGTTCATTGGTGTTTTTATCAGTCCAATTTTCGGTACGTATTCTACCTTCTATCATCACCTTCGAACCTTTTCGCAAATATTTATCAGCAATTTCTGCTTGGCGTTCCCATACTTCTATATCATGCCATTCAGTTAGGTTCACGCGTTCGCCTTGTCGGTTAGTATAACTTTCATTTGTTGCCAATGGAAAGCGGGTAACTCTGCCCCCGTTCTCAAATGCTCTGAACTCTGGGTCCTTACCCAAATTCCCTATCAGAAATACTTTGTTCATTCTTTAAGTCGTTAGTCAATTAGTCGTTAGTCAATTAGTCGTTAGTCGTTAGTCAATTAGTCGTTAGTCGTTAGTCAATTAGTCAATTAGTCGTTAGTCGTTAGTCGTTAGTCAATTAGTCGTTAGTCAATTAGTCGTTAGTCGTTAGTCGTTAGTCGATTAATCGTTAGTTTGGTCTTTCGTCTTTTATCCTTTGTCTTCCTTATAATACTCGTTCAAAAACTTATCAAGCAATCTCGGTATAGCATGGCTCTGCATATTTTTAAAAGTGGTTTCAAAAATACCCAATTTGTGCAAGCTTGCAAGTGTTTTATAAAAAAATATATGAAACCTTGCATGCAAATTACGGTGGGTGAGCTTATGCACATAATCGGAGCTGCCTTTATATACAAGCGTTTGCCGACCTTTTATTTGACCGAAAAAAAAATCATGATATAGCTCGTCGGCTTCCAATAATTTATGATACTCAATTACAGGCAAATCATAAAGTCCTTTCCATATATCATCAACCCCACGTTGTAATAGGCAGAATTTATCATCATTAACCAAAAATAAATAATTGAGGTAACGATTTTGTACGGGCTTATTTTTAGTCTTTACAGGCAATTTGTTCACCGTTCCATTGGCCAGTGCCAAACAGTGCTCAGCTATAGGACATATATGGCAAGTAGGGTTTGCTGGCTTACAACAAATAGCCCCAAGTTCCATCATTGCTTGGTTATGGGTTCCCGGATTTTTTCTATCTAGCAATTCTTCGGCATATTGAGCAAACTGGTGCTTCCCTTTGGTGCTGTTTATGGGTGTATCAACATTATATAATCGGGAAAGAACACGATATACATTTCCATCCACCACAGCGTGCGGAAGATTGAAAGCCAATGATGCGATAGCTGCCGCAGTGTAATCGCCCACACCTTTTAAGCCAAGAATACTTTGATAATCCATCGGAAATTTGCCCTTGTGTTTCTGCAATAATTCATTTGCTGCTGTAAGCATATTCCTAGCTCTGCTATAATATCCCAAGCCCTGCCATAGTTTCAAAACTTCATCAATAGAAGCATTTGCCAAATGTTTGAGGGTAGGGTATTGTTCCACAAACTTATAATAATAGGGCATGCCCTGCTCTACTCTTGTTTGCTGGAGTATAATCTCAGAAAGCCAAATTTTATAGGGGTCGGTGGTTTCACGCCAGGGTAATTCCCTGTGATGGATTTTATACCATTTTGCTAATTTTTGCGTTACTGTATTCATGAAAAAAGTTTACAAAGTTAGCGACTCGTGCGATAGCAACCCTATCATATATTGCTAATTAATTGAGAACTTTTTAGATAGGGAAAAAAATCTTTGCTAAAGGTTTGGCATTTAAGAAAAAATAAGCGACCTTTGCACCCCCTCTACAGGGAATCGTAAAACATTGATTTTATGGCACGTAAGAAAATAAGAATGGAATTTGTACTGCACGCCTCTACCAACTTGGTGTACCCATATTTAAGCTCAGCTGGGGGGTTAAGCCAATGGTTCTGCAGCGATGTAGATACGCGGCAAGACTACTTTACTTTTAAGTGGGAGTCTGATTCCCAAAAAGCCAAAGTGCTAAAAAAGGTTTTTAATAAAAGTATTAAATTTCAATGGGAAGGCTCAGCAGATGATGAGTATTTTGAATTTGAACTGGAGCGTGATGCCATTACAGATGGATTGGCATTAATAGTTACAGATTTTACTGAAGAAACTGAAGAGAAAGAATCTCGCATGCTTTGGGACAGTCAGGTGCACGACTTGAAGAGTTGCATTGGAGCTTAACCGTAAACAAAAACCTGATATCACGCCATGCTTTGGCCCGAAATTATTACCGTATTTTTATTATCAGCCCTAAAGATGATGGTGGGTTTGTTGACTGCTTTGGCCGCCTTCAAGTTTGATGCACATCTAAGTTTTATTGTTTGTTCATTGGGCGGTGTAACCGGTTGTTTGATATTTATATTTTTAAGCACCCAAATTTGGAAACTCATCGATACATATTTTAGTGGTCGGATTAAAGAAAGGAAAGTGAAAAAAATATTCACGCCACAAAAACGCAGATATATTTTTTATAAAAATAAATTCGGGCTGCCTGGCTTGGCTTTATTAACGCCAACTATATTATCAATTCCATTGGGATGCTTTTTAGCCAGCAAGTTTTTTAAGAACAAAACCAAAGTAGTTATCTGGATGTGCAGCTCTACTATATTATGGGCTTGGTTGGTAAGTTATCTGTACGAGTATTTTATATAAACAATGCTGCAGCAATACCATCGGCCAATAACTTCCCTTGTTTGTTCAACTTTATGATATCATTTTCTATAATAATATAATCCGATATATCTTCTTCTTTCAACATATTATATATATGCGTATAATACACCTCTCCAAAAACTGATTTCAGTTCAAGCAAATTAATTCCTGTTGAAGTTCTTAACCGTGTCATGATATATTCATTATATAGATTTTGGATAGACAAATTTTCCGTTTCAAACTGCAAAGGATTTACTATATAATCTCCCAAATTTGCGGTATTCTTTTTTCGAATATTTATTCCATCATAACTATGTGCTGATGGCCCCAAACCAAGGTATGGCAAGCCTTTCCAATAATTAGAATTATGCACTGCCTCGTTTCCCGGTTTGCTAAAATTTGAAATTTCATATTGGGAGAAATTATTTTTTTCAGTCCAGTCCATCAGAATCTCAAACTGCTCCACAAACTTTTCGTCGGGACTATTTTTATAGGTTCCGCTTTTAATTAATTTCTCCAAAGGTGTTTTCGGTTCCACCGTTAATTGATAACATGATAAATGTTTGACATGTGGATATTGCGAAATTTTTTCTAAATTGTCAATCCACTTTTCATTTGTTAAAATATCAAAACCATATATTAAATCTGCAGATATATTTTCGAAGCCAGCTGCTGCAATATTATCCAAACATTCAACTGCCTGTTGCTTATTATGTGCACGATTCATCCACTTCAAATCTTCCTCAAAAAACGATTGAATACCCACACTCAATCTGTTGATAGGCATAGACTTCAACACTTTCAACTTCTGCAAATCTATATCATCAGGATTGGCTTCCAAAGTAATTTCTGCATCGCTCGAAACTTGATATA
>JANXRU010000150.1 GCA_025356715.1 Bacteroidota bacterium | reverse complement strand
CAAATGTTGTAGCATTAAATACAGTAGCCACCACTACAGCTGGTGTCAACTATATTGTTACTACAGGAACAATAACAGCTGTGCCTTATCAACAAACTATACTTTTGTTTTTTGGTAATCCAAACTCAAATACACCATCTGCACTTACCAGCAATTATTCTATTTCGTATTCGGTTAACGTTGCTGCAAATTCGACTACGTTTTCAAAAACAATACCAACCTTAGATTTTTACGATGCTAATTATGTTTCTGGAAATACTATAGCTGTTGCTTCATATATAGTTGGCGGAAATTTAAATGCTTCCTCATACGTTGATTTAACAAATAATAAAACTATTTATACGGCTATTAGTTTATCTCCAGTTATAGCATCTACTATTATTCAGTAAAACATTAAAAAAACTCTAGGAGTTGAACGACTTTTATACTTTCCTTTTACATATAAGAAAAGTATGAAAGTCGTTATTTATTAATAATAAGATTTTATAACCCTTTGAGCTGAAAATATTTTATCTTTGGGTAAACAATAAACCTAAATTCAAACAGCATGAAAAAAATCTACTTATTTGCATTATTTGTATTTGCTATTAATCAAGCAAGTGCACAAATTTCTTTAACAAAAGCTAACAGCGAGCCTATCGTTGGAGAAACCTACAAAACCAATCAAATTGATACCACTAATGCCTTACCAATGAATATTTCTGGCGTAGGTGTTACTTGGAATGTTACAGGAATTTCTGAATCGGGGCTTGTAGATACCACGACTTATGTATCAACCGCAGCTGATGTAACGGCTTTAAATTACCCAGGAACTACTATTGTAGAGCATAGCGCAGGTAACAAAACTTACTTCAAATCAACAGCTACTCAATACGAGCTAATGGGTTTAGATGCAGGGCAGTTTGTATTAAATTATAACAGCAATTCAGCTATAGTAGCAGTTTATCCAGTTAGTATGGGATATGTGAATAACGACAATGGAGCAGGAGCAGTTTCTTCTGGTACAAATACTGGTACTTTTACAAGTACTATTGTTACTACAGGAGACGCTACAGGTACATTGAATTTAAATGGAGTTGTTTCATTTTCTAATTGTTTACGTGTTAAAACCATTCAAAATATTGATTTTGTTATTGGTGGATTTTTTAATGGTACAATTAATCAAGTAAGATATAACTACTATCATAGTTCTTCTAAATGGCCTGTATTTGTTGTAGACCATACGTTTGCTAGTTTACCAGCTGCTGGCTTTAGTCAAAATATAGACAATGTATCTACTTTATCTACCATTGTTTTAGGTGTTAAAGAAAATAACTTAAACGATATTATTTTTAAAGCTTACCCAAACCCAACAATGGGTGATATTACAATTCATTTTGTGTTAACTCAAAATGAGTCTTATACAATTGATGTTTTAAATAACTTAGGACAAATTGTAAAAAGCTTAAACAAGCCTAACTTAACAGCAGGTATGTATAGCGAAACTATTGATGTTAAAGACTTAAGTGCTGGAATTTATACGGTAAAAGTTAACGGCAATCACGCTCAAGGAACTCAAAAAATAGTAGTGCAATAACTATTTTTTTGTAATTATTTTTAAACCTCGAAAGAACATCTCTTTCGAGGTTTTTTTATGTATTAAGAACACTTAAATCCATTTCTTTTTACAATATTTGTAACTAATTGCCGTTATTAAATCTGTGTTACAAAAAACTGTTTATACTTTTCTTATTTTTATATCTGCCCTAACATTGTCGGCACAAAATGCCACCGTATCTGGTATTGTGAAAGACTCAGATGGCGTAACACTAGCTAATGTAGAAGTAGCCATTTTAGAAGATGGATCTATGCACACCGCCACTGACGCTAATGGGTTTTATAAATTAGAAATACCTGCTAATAAGGAAGTTACCTTATCTATCTTTAACCTGAGCTATAAGCAACTCAATAAAAAAATAAATGCGAAGGAAGGTGATAAAATAACCTTTAGTCCGAAGTTGGATGCTAAAAATGTGATTGGTGTGGTGGAAGTTGTGCATGAAACAAAACGTGATGTAGAAATGACGACTATTGATCCTAAAAATATTTTTCAAATCCCAAGCCCAACTGGAAATTTAGAAGATATTATTAAAACCCAAATGGGTGTGAGTAGTAATAACGAACTTACAAGTGGTTATTCTGTTCGTGGTGGAAACTTTGACGAGAATTTAGTGTATGTTAATGACATTGAAGTGTATCGTCCGTTTTTAGCAAGGAGTGGCCAACAAGAAGGATTGAGTTTTGCAAACCCAGACATGGTGAGTAATATTAATTTTTCGGCAGGAGGCTTTGAAGCAAAGTATGGCGATAAAATGTCGTCGGTATTAGATATCACGTATAAAAAACCTCAAAAATTTGGCGGTACCGTAAGTGGAAGTTTAATGGGAGGTGCTTTACATTTACAAGGTGTTTCTAAAAACAGAGTCTTGGCTTGGAGCATTGGTTCTCGCTACAAATCCAATGCTTATTTATTAAAAAGCTTGGATACAAAAGGTGAATACAAACCCCGGTTTTATGATGTTCAAACTTTTTTAACCTTCACTTTAAATCAAAAATGGACTATTGAATATTTAGGAAATATAGCTAGCAACCAATACCTAGTAGTGCCTGCTAACCGCGAAACGACATTTGGAACGGTAAACAATGCCGTGAAGTTGAGTATCTATTTTGATGGCCAAGAGTTGACACAGTACACTACTTTTATGAGTGGGATTTCTACCACGTTTAGACCAAACGTTCGTACTAAATTAAAACTTATAGCGTCAGGCTACAATGCACAAGAGGAAGAAAAATATACGGTTCAAGGGCAATACTACATTGACCAGTTAGAGGCAGATTTTGGTAAAGATAATTTTGGGCAAGTTGCTTTTAACAGAGGCATTGGAACGTTTTTAAATAACGGGAGAAACAGTATTAATGCCACCGTTATTAATGTAGAACATAAGGGTACGCGATTAATTGGAAAAAATAGTGAATTGTTGTGGGGTATTCGTTATCAACACGAATCTATACAAGATAAATTGAGTGAATGGCGTACGATAGATTCTGCTGGATACGTAAGTCCGTATAACGCCAACTCTATTAATTTAATAGATGTTGTTAAAACAAAAATTAATTTAGAAAGTAATCGTGTGCAAGGTTACTTACAATATAAATATACCAAGCGTTTAAGAGATTCTTCTATATTAGCTGTAACCGCAGGTGTAAGGGCTAATTATTGGGATTATAATAAACAAACCGTTTTTTCGCCAAGGGTAACCTTATCTTTTAAACCAAATTGGAAACGCGATATTTTATTTAAAGCATCTTATGGTTATTACTATCAACCACCATTTTATAGAGAAATGAGGGGCTTTGATGGACAAATCAATCCAAATATTAGAGCACAACAATCGGTGCATTATTTATTATCGGCCGATTATAATTTCAGATTATGGAAAAGACCCTTTAAAGTTATTTTAGCTGGATATTATAAAGACATGAAGGATTTAATTCCTTACGAAATTGATAATACACGTATTCGTTATTTTGCTAAAAATAATTCGGTGGGTTATAGCACGGGAATAGATTTAAGAATTAATGGAGAATTTATTAAAGGAGTGGAATCGTGGGCAACTATTGGTTATTTAAAATCGATGGAGAATATATTGGATGATAGAAAAGTAACTTATTTTAATAGTGATGGTGATACGATTATAAAAGGCTATACGTTTAATACCAAAGCGGTTGATAGTTCTGTGGTATATCCGGGGTATATCCCCCGCCCTACTGACCAGCGGATAACCTTTGGTATGTTTTTTCAAGATTATATTCCAAAATTGCCATCTTGTAAAATGTATTTGAATTTACAATTTGGAACAGGCTTACCATTTGGGCCTCCTAACCATGAGCGTTGGATGCAAATATTTAGAATGCCTCCTTACCGAAGGGTTGATATTGGCTTTGCTTATCAAGTTATAAAAGAGAACCATAATATTGCAAAAACGAATCCTTTCCATCATTTAAAAGGCATGTTTATTAGCTTGGAAGTGTTTAATTTATTGCAAATAGACAACACCGTTTCTTATACTTGGATAACGGATGTAACCAACCGCCAATACGCGGTACCTAATTATTTAACCAAACGCCAATTGAATGTAAAACTTCAGTTGAAGTTTTAAGGAAAGATAATAATACCAAATGCAAATTATATATAGTCCAAAGTTTCGTCACCTTGAACTAGTTTCAGGGTCTCAACAGATGCTGAATCAATTTCAGCATGACTACCTACTATTGGAATACTTTATAATATCAGTTTAGTATAATACCAATTGAAAAGAGAAAAATAGTAACTTTAAAAATTGGAAAAGATTAAAACAACAACATTTTAATGACCCATAAAGAAGAATATTGGACTATTTGCCTAGAATGTTATGGCCTTGGTAAAATAGGTAAAAAGGTTAAGAAGAAAGTGCGACTTGGCTATCAAACGGCCTTACATCAATTCGAAAAAACGCAGACTGAAGAAGCTGCTCCCATCCGTCCTAAACCCCATCTTTATAAGTGCTTGAATTGTAAAGGATCTGGCTTAGTTAGTTCTGCTACGCCACCTATAGTGGATAATGAAAACTACCCACACATTGCTATTATTGGTGGTGGTATAGGAGGCGTTGCTTTAGCTGTAGCTTGTTTGCATAGGGGTATTCCATTTACGCTTTATGAGCGTGATAGTAGTTTTGATGTTCGCTCTCAGGGTTATGGACTCACATTGCAACAAGCAAGTAAAGCCATAGAAGGGTTAGGTATTATTACTTTAGAAAAAGGTATGTTTTCAACAAGACACGTCGTACATACTACTGAAGGAAAAATAATTGGTGAATGGGGAATTAGAAAGTGGCTACCATTAATTGAACAAACATCTAATAAACGAATAAATATACACATTGCTCGACAGTCGTTGCGCTTAGCTTTGCTTGAGCAACTTGGAGTACAGGAAGCAGTGCAATGGAATCATCAGTTACTAGATTTTAAAGACTGTGGTGAGGGTAAAGGTTTGGAATTGACTTTTCAAGTGAGGAGTGAAATGCAACGCGCTAAGGCAGATCTTTTGGTGGGTGCAGATGGAATTCGTAGTTCGGTGCGGAGGTTATTGATTGGTGAAGACGCTAATCCTTTGAGGTACTTAGGTTGTATTGTGATTTTAGGGATTTGTCCTTTAGAAAATCTTAAAGGTTTTGAAAATTCTTTATTAGATTCGGCTACTGTGTTTCAAACGGCTAATGGTAATGAACGAATTTATATTATGCCTTATGCGGCAGATTCAGTTATGTGGCAATTAAGTTTCCCTATGCCAGAAAAAGATGCCAAAGAGTTGAGTGCACAAGGAGCTCAAGCACTCAAGGATGAAGCCTGCAAAAGAACTCCATGGCATGATCCTATTCCACAAATTTTAGCAGCAACGTCTGTTGCTCAGGTTTCTGGTTATCCTGTTTACGATAGAGCCCTACTCGATTTGGCCTTATTAGAGAAAGGACTTCCTATTACATTGATTGGAGATGCGGCACATCCTATGAGTCCATTTAAAGGACAAGGCGCTAATCAAGCGCTATTAGATGCTTTAGCACTGGCACGGGGAATTTCAAAAGGATGCAGGCCCTTATCAAATTGGAAGGAAGTTGGGTTAAGAAAATGTGTATTAACAGAGTTTGAAACTGACATGCTGCAACGAAGTGCATCCAAAGTGAAGGATTCAGCAGAAGCTGCGGAGTTTCTGCACTCTGACATTGTACTTAAAGAGGGTAATAAGCCAAGAGGCTGGTTTAAAAATAAAAATGATATTTAACTTACCTCTAAAACATTTTTAAAAGTTAACAAATGAAATGGAGCTCATTTAATTGTTTTTTTAAATTCTAATTCCTATCAATGTTACATCATCTACTTGTTCAAAGTTTCCTATCCAATTATTAAAGGCATCTTCGATGATGGCTTTTTGTTCATTTACAGGCAAGTGTACATTGGCTATTAATAATTCTTTTAAATTTTTACTCATATACTTTTTACCTTTTGATCCGCCAAATTGATCGGCAAAACCATCGGTTAAAGTATACACCATATCTCCTTTTTGTAAGTTGATAGAATGCTGCGTGAATGGAATATTATCAAAATCGTGTTTAGCGACTGGCATTTTATCTGGAGTCAACTCAATAATTTCAGCATCATTACTATCGTTTTGACGAACAATCCAGATAGGATTATTGGATGCTGAATACGTAAGCTTGCTATTTTTAAAATCAAAAGAAATTAAACTACAATCCATACCGTCTTTTCCTCCATCAATACTTCCATCTTTTTTAAGACGTTCAATAATATTAATTCGGGTATGGTTCAGTATTTCGGCAGGTTCGGTAATCCCATCTTTAATAGCATTTTCGATACACGCAATATTTAAAATACTCATAATAGCCCCCGGAACTCCATGCCCTGTACTATCAGCTGTTGCTAATAAGAATTGGCTTTCATCTACTCCATTATTTGGTTTAATTACAGTTCCCCAATAAAAATCGCCACTAACGATGTCTTTTGGTTTAAAAATAATAAAGTAGTTTGTTAAGTTTTCATTTAACAAGGTTTTGGTTGCTAAAAAACTTCGTTGGATACGTTCGGCATAACTAATACTATCCGT
>JANXRU010000149.1 GCA_025356715.1 Bacteroidota bacterium | reverse complement strand
GGAACTCCATGCCCTGTACTATCAGCTGTTGCTAATAAGAATTGGCTTTCATCTACTCCATTATTTGGTTTAATAACAGTTCCCCAATAAAAATCGCCACTAACGATGTCTTTTGGTTTAAAAATAATAAAGTAGTTTGTTAAGTTTTCATTTAACAAGGTTTTGGTTGCTAAAAAACTTCGTTGGATACGTTCGGCATAACTAATACTATCCGTTATTTCTTTGTGCTTTTTTTCAACTATGTATTTTTGTTCGTCGGCAATTACTTTTTGTCTTTCAGCTTCGTTTTTTTGATTTACCGCTTCGGTGGTTCTTTCTACGACAACTTTTTCCAATTTTTCTTTTTCAGTAACTAAGGTTCGCTCACGTTGTTTAATATATAGCCAAATAACAATTACTACTACTAATGCTATTACTATTTTAAACCATATTGTTTGCCAAAATGGAGGTATAATTGTAAAAGGAATAATAAGTGGTTTCACTTGGTATTCTTTAGTGACTAAAGCCATAGCTAAAGTATAAGAACCAGGCGCTAAGTTTTTAAAAATAAACTGCTGAGTTGATGAAGTGCCTTGTTCGCTTTTGGCTCCTGACAAGGTGTATAACACATCTGGTATACTATTAGAATAAGAAATAACATCCACGTTAAATGTAAGGTTATTTTGATTGTAAGTTAAAGCATCTAATTGCTCTTGATTGTTTTTGATTTCATTAACGAATATAGATGCTACATTAAAATAAATTGAGCCAGTCTTTTTTTTATGTTGATCTTTTATAATTACCAACCCATTTTTTGTAGCAAGGTAAACATGATCATTGTATGGAACGGCACTTTTTACCTCTTCGGCATATAACTCAGCCCATTTTGTGCTGCTTGGGTTGGAATTTTCACTTAAAAACAATCCTTTATTGGTTGATAGCAAGATGCCGTTATCACTATTAAAACTAATATCATTTACAAAATTACTTGGTAAATTGTTAGTGGTAGTATATTGTTGTAGTTGATTGGAAGTTGATAATTTGAATAATCCAGAGCCTCTTGTACAAAACCATAAGTTATTAAGATTGTCTTTAATGATTTTAGTAACAACGGCATCGGTTGATGGCAATAAGTATTTAGGCATTACTGGGGCATTATTTTTAATACTATAAATGCCTTTTTCGGTAGCAATATATATTATGCCATCACGATATGCACAATAAAAGGTTCTAAAATCAATTGGAATTTCTTTCACAATTTTATTTTGATGCAACATCACTAATTTGTTTGAACGAGCGCTCAATAAAGAATATCCGCCAAGTGATATAATATTACGTGAACTAAATGGTGCGTAAAACGTTGATAATTCGAAGGTAGATTCTTTTAATTTCAATAATTTTAGATCGTGACGAAAGCCTAATACATAATCCGTATTATACTTGGTAATATCAAAAGGTTCGTTATCTAATAAGGCTTCTTCGCTATGAATTTTAGTAAATGATTCTTTATTTACTAAAAAAACAACTCCATTTTTATTGGCAACAAATAATTTGTCATCTATTTTTTTTAAATAAGCAATAGGAACACCTAGCGCTTCAGTATTATCATAATGGAATTCCTTTAAGTTTTTGCAATAAAAAATACCCGAGCCTTCTGTAGATATCCAGAGGCCGTTATTAGAGTCAATTAAAATAGAGTTAACTGTTTTGTTAGAAAAATAATGATTAATGATAGAATCGTTTTCGTTCAACTCAAACAAACCATTATTATAACAAGCTACCCAAAGGTGATTATTTTTATCCTTTGTGAAATTTAAAATATAATTATTTAAAGGAATCTCTTTAATGACTTGATTGCCTTTTAACTTAATGATTTTTGAATAGCACGTTATGTAAACAACATCATTGAACCTTTTGATATACTTAGGTAAATATCTTCCTATGGTATGATTAATAGTAAGTGTTTCTTTTAATTTCAGGTTATAAAATAAACGAGTACTTAATGCACTATCGTTAAAATTAAATTTTATTTTTTCGTGGCCACAGATATTCCAAGAAGAAATAATAGCATGCTTAAACTCTAATGCACAAAACTCTGGCGTTTTTTGTTGCATTTGATGGCTCAAATTGATTGGCCTGTAATTGTCTTTTTTTAGAAATTTATAAGTGTCGTTTTTAGTTGCAGCATAGATATTTAGGGAATCATCTACATAGATTTGATAAATAACACGCCCTTCTTTTTTTATTGCGGCAGATGTTTTTTCGATGTTATTAATGATAAAAGCACTATCATTTATGACTTCATAAATTTTAGCATTTGAATTAACAACCCATTTTTGACCATGTTCATTTTCGTAAATGCAATAAATAACAGATTCGGTTAAAGGCAAGTTTTTAAGAACCAACTCAAAAGCCTTACCATTATATTTCATGGAGCCATAATTGGTAAATAACCATATATAGCCTTTTTTATCTTGATGAAGATTGTAAATTTCATCCGATAATAATCCATCTTTAGTTGTAAAATTATCGAAATGCAGTTTTTGTGCATTTAAAGAAATACACAAGCATAAAATAAATATACTATAAAGTAGTTTAATCATGTATACTTAACGAATTACAATCCTAAATATACAAAAATGTGTAATACTATTTAATCTAACTTAAAATAAGCTTTGGCTTGCACAGCAATTTCATTCCCATAAGCCAATGAAGCCGTAGCTGCAGGAGATGGAGAATTAATAACATGCATGGAGTTATCGGAATATTCGATTTTGAAATCATCTAGCATATCGCCTTCTGGCCCTAAAGCCATAGCACGAATGCCACAACGAGCTGGCTCAATATCATCCATTTGTAAATCAGGAATTAATTTGCGTAAACGATTTAAGAAATAAGTTTTGCTAAATGCACCGCGATATTCGTCCAAACCAAATCGCCAATGTTTTTTAAAGAAACGCCAGGTGCCTTTAAATCCAAAAGCTTCCATCGTGTCTTTTAAACTAAATGCCGTTTTAGAGTAGCCCTCTCTATCAAAAACAAATACGGCGTTAGGTCCACATTCCACGCCACCTTTTATCATACGGGTAAAATGCACTCCTAAGAAAGGGAATTGTGGATTAGGAACTGGGTAAATTAAATTCTTTACTTTTTCTCTACCCTTTGCTGTTAAATCATAATAATCGCCTCTAAAGCCTACTATTGCTGAATCAGTTTTTACATGATCTTTTTTAGTGATTCTATCTGCCTGTAAACCCGCACATGAAATTATAAATTTACCTATAAAAGAACCTTTTTCGGTAACAACCTCTGTGCTATTCCCTTTTTTTATAAAATCGATAACTTTATGTTCTGTTAATATTTTGCAACCATTATTTTTAGCATGTATTAACTCTACGTATTTACGAGCAACATCTGTATAATCAATAATACCAGTACAAGGAACCCAAATGCCTGCTATCCCTTGGCAGTGTGGTTCAATTTCTTTAATACGTTTGGCGTCAATCATTTCTATCCCCTCTACCCCATTAGCAACACCGTTATTAAATACTTTAGTCATATGTGCTAACTCACTTTCCTCTGTAGCAACAATAATTTTACCACATAAATCATGTGCAATATGATGTTCCTTTACAAAGGAAATCAATTCTCTTCGTCCTTCAACACATTTAATGGCTTTATAAGAACCTGGCTTGTAATAAATACCTGAATGAATGACTCCTGAATTATGACCAGTTTGGTGCGCAGCGACTTCTTTCTCTTTTTCAAGAACTAAGATGGTTTTAGTTGGATTTTGTGCTTGAAGTTTATAGGCTGTTGCAAGGCCAACAATACCACCTCCAATTATTATAATATCGTAACTTGTAGTACTCATTTAAGATTGATTGTAAGTTGTAAATATAACTTTTTGTTTGTTTTAAAAACGCATTATTATGGTAAAATTGCACTGAAAAATTTAAAAATACCAATTAATAAAGTGATACTTCCGAATGCCATTACAAACAAGTACATTAATAACCCATCACAGTATATCACTGATTCTTTTGGATCTTTGGGATCAACATACACGGTTATTTCATTCCCAATTGTTAGTAGAAATTTTTCGGCAGAGGATTGAAGAAACCCTTTTTCTCCTTTTAAGAATTCAACCAAAAACACTCTGTTGCTTTGATACATTTGTGAATCTACTTCATATTGATATTCAATCACCACTATTTTTGAAGCTCGCCCACTTTGAGCTAATCGTTTTAGTTGAACAGATTTACTAATAACTTTAGCATGTGTTTTTGTCCAACTTTTAATTTTAAGGTATAGCCTAAATAATTTGATACCATAAAATAATGAGCTAAAGCCAATAACTAAAGAAAATATAATAATGACCCAATTCATCCCTAAAATTTAAATTAATTATTTTATTAAACCTTGTTTTTCGCGTTTTCCATAATCGAGTATTAAAAAATAATACATCAAAACTCCAAAAGCGTACAAGGCTGATGTAATTAAAAAGATATTTACGAAGGGATATCCTTTACTAAACATTATTTTCACCATTAATCCACTAATTACCCAGCTACCACTCCAAATAGCTGCTGTTAAGGCAGAGGTAATTTCTCTATTTTTTTCACCAACGTAATTCATAACAAGCTCAGAAGTCATAGGGCCAGCCATATTCATTAATGGTTGACGTAATAAATAACAAATAATAGCAATATAAACCGCAATACTATACTGACTGTAAAACTGAGTAGTAGCTAAAGCCACTAATGAAATTACCGCTAAAGCTTGCGTGGTTGGAATAGCAATTTTATAACCAATTACATCTTTAATACGAGGAACCATCATAGCTCCCCATGCTACTAAAACGGCAGCTAATGCACTCACCATTGAAAAATCACCTTTGCCTAAATGGTGGACTTTATCAAAAAACAAACTGATAAATGGAATCGTTAATCCAGCCCCAGTAGCTATAATAAGAGTTGGAACCAGTCCTTTAAAAATTAAAAACCAATCTGGTTTTTCTTTAACACGTTCTTTTGGTTTTATTTTAGTGTCATTAATTTCTTCCACTAAATTCACTTTGGTCATAAAATACAATCCACCAAAACCCAATATAGAAAATAGGATTAATATTTTTTCTTCATCGAAAAACCATGGATTGATTCGGTCTAAAAAAGCGATGATAATACCACTAGCAATTCCAGCAAAGCTCCACGTACTATATGTTAATGCAATACCAGAGGTATGATTCTGTTTAGCCTCATTTCGTAAAATAAAAGGAATAATAGGAATTTGCATAAATGTAAATGAGGCTCCCCATAATAATAATGCTATATAAATAAGAATAGTTAACTTAAAATAAATACTTAAAACAATACATAATCCAAATAACGGAACAAGAAAAGAAGACAAATAGAAAAATGGTTTCATCGCTCTTCCTTTAATAAGATTACCAATAGGCAGTGCTAAGGCAAAAACTCCTAAAAAACGAAAGGTAATAAATAAGGCGATTTGCTCATCACTAAAACCTTTACGATTCATATATAATGGCAAAATATTCATAAAAGTGGCGTTAACCAATTGTATAAAAAATTCTGCGGCTACTACATTAAGTATGGCAGGTTTTAGTTTATTAAAATCTTTTACGAAGGCAAACATTTATATATAATTTTCAAATAGTCAATTCCTATGAATACTGTATTAGGATATCCAAATAGGCTTTTAGTTTTTCGGTATCGGTTGGCTCAAATGATTCAAACTCACCTTGATGATTAAACCACGTTAATTGACGCTTAGCGTAACGTCTTGAATTTTGTTTTATCATATTCACTGCATTTTCTATACTATTCTTTTCTTCTATTACTTCAAATAACTCTTTATACCCCACCGTATTTAAAGCATTAAGGTTTTTGAATGGATATAGCATTTTCACTTCATCCATTAACCCTTGCTCCATCATAACATCAACCCGATGATTGATTTTAGCATACAGCGCATCACGGTTTGTATTTATTAAAATAGGAATCGTATTAAATGGGCGATCTTTTTTTTCTTTAGTTCTAAATTGCGAAAAAGGCTTATTGGTATGTAAACAAACCTCTAAAGCTCTCACAAGTCTTTGTGGATTATTTAAATCAACTTGCTTGTAATACACTTCATCTCTTAATTTTAATTCTTCCTGCAAATACGTTAACCCTTTTTGGCTATAAGCTTGCATTAAATTTTCTCGAATATGGGGTGGAATTTCTTCAAATTCATCAACCCCATTCATAATTGCATTAATATATAAGCCAGAGCCTCCAACTAAAATAAGTACGTCTTGCTCTTTAAACAACTCTTCTAATTTAGCCATAACGTCACGTTCGTATTGACCAACGTTATAAGTATCGTTTATACTCATATGATTAATAAAATAATGAGGGACATTTTGCATGTCATTAGTTGTAGGTTTAGCAGTACCTATGCTCATTTCTTTATAAAATTGACGAGAATCAGCTGATAATATTGGGCACTTATAATATTTCGCTAATTGAATAGATAAGGCTGTTTTTCCAACAGCGGTAGGGCCTGCAATAATTATTAAGTTTTTTTTCACTGTCAATAAAATAATAAGCTATAATAACAATAACAAAAGATAGCGGTATAAGAGGAACAATAAACAAAAACCCCTGTAAATACAGGGGTTTTAAAGTTATTTGGCGGAGAAGGAGGGATTCGAACCCTCGGAACAGTTTCCCGTTCGCATGTTTAGCAAACATGTCCTTTCGGCCACTCAGGCACCTCTCCAACTCTTAATTTAATAAGAGGTTGTAAATGTAAGCATTTTTTTAAATTATATAAACTTAATACAAAAATATTTTTGTGTTTTGTACGTTAATAAATATGAGTAGATTTAAAACTATGAAGCATATTAACTATTTTCTTTCTATTATACTTTTTACTATAATCTTTAATGGCTGTGCTAAAAAACAAAATAATACCCTAGTGGTTCATATTCTACACGAACCCGAAGATTTACATCCTACAAATGGAACTTCGGCCCTTAGAGCCGAAATTAACTTATATACACAGCTTAGTGTTTTAAGAATAGATTACAAAACAGGAAAACTACTACCCTACCTAGTCAAAACTCTTCCTGTTGTATCAGAGGATGGACTAAAATATTCTTACGAAATTAAAGATGACATAACGTGGGATGATAATACCGCAGTTACCGCTGCTGATATAGCTTATACAACTAAAGCTAATAAATGCTTACTAACAAACAATCCTGCATTGAAACAAAATTGGGATAATGTTAAAGATATTATTATTGATCCTTCAAACCCTAAAAAATTTACGGTTATTATGAATCACCCAAACGCTTTAAACACTTGGTTTTGGTCAGATTTCCCTATTCTAGAAGAAGCTTTTTTCGATAAACAGAGAACACTTTCAAAATATAATACCGCACAAATAAATGATAGCAATTTCTTAAAAATAACACCCGCTATAAAATTATGGGCAGATGAATTTAACAGCCCTAAATATTATACAAATCCTCAATTTATGAATGGCGGCGGCCCCTATAAAATAACCAAATGGGATAAAGGCATTAGTATTACCATTGAAAAAAAGAAGCTGCATTGGACAGAAAATTGTACTGAAAATTGGTTTTGCCAAGCTAATCCTGACAAAATTATTTTTAAACTAAACACTAATAATTCGTCTACCCTACTCGAATTAAAAAATGGATTATTGGATGTTTCTACAAATGTAGATTACGCCTCATTTACAGAGCTTTCTGATAATAAAACCTTTACCGAGAAATATTCAACTAAGTTGGCTGATACCTATAATTACACATATATAGCAATGAATATGAAGCCTGATAGAAAAATTCATAAAGATTTATTCTCTGATGTTGTTGCGAGAAGAGCCATGGCTATGCTAATACCCTATGAACAAATTAATAAATTGATTTATGGTAATCATTGTAAACGAATGATTGGACCTATATCTCCCTTAAAACAAGAGTTTAATTGTGATTTAAAAGCAATTGAATTTAATATAGAAAAAGCGCAACAATTATTAAAACAAGCTGGGTGGGCAGATACAGACAAGGATCAAATTTTAGATAAAATAATTGATGGAGAAAAAGTAAAATTTCAATTCAATATTAACTTTATGAATGCCCAAAAACAATGGGAAGACATAGCAAAACAAATAGCAGAAAGTATGCAAAAGGCAAACGTTTTTGTTCAATTAAATCCATTAGATTATAATGGTTTTGTAACAGCAGCTATGAATCATGATTTTGACATGAGCATTGGTGCTTGGCAAAGTAGTATTCAGCCTGAAGATTTTTCTCAACTATGGAAAACAGTATCTTGGTCAACAAATGGATTTAATTTTACTGGCTTTGGCAATGCCAATTCTGATGCTTTAATTGACAGTATTAATGGTTGCGTTCAGGAATCAAAAAGAATCGAATTAACTAAACAATTTCAGAAATTAGTATATGATGAACAACCTTACATTTTTTTATTAACTCAAATGCGCCGCGTGGTTGTTAGCAAAAAATGGGATAATTTAGAAATATATACAGAATATCCTGGAGTGTTATTAAATACTTTAAAGTTAAAAGATTAATGTTAATCTATTTTATAAAACGATTAGGTTGGTTTATCCCTACCTTATTGGGCGTCACTATTGTCGGATTTATGCTTTTAGCTGTTGCGCCAGGAGATCCCGTCAATGTAATTGTTTCTGATTCCTATTCAAGTAGTGCTCTCAAATCAACAAATGATATAACCGTTCAAAAAAACTATTGGCGCAAACAATTAGGATTAGACTTACCCTTGTTTTATTTTTCTATTTGTAAATTATCTGAACCTGATACACTTTATAAAATCACAGATGATAATCAACTAAAAATTATCAAAAAACAAATTACTGAAACTAATGGTATCAAAAACTACATACCTAAATTTGTTTGGTATGGTTTTCATAATCAATATCATCGTTGGTTATTTGGAGGAATGGGCTCCAATGGCATTATTCGTGGTGATTTTGGATTATCGTATGTGAAAAAGGAACCAGTTATCAATATCATTAAGGATAAAATTGGTTGGTCATTGTTTTTTTCAATTGTATCAATTATAGCAGCTTATGCTATTAGTATTCCTTTAGGAGTTAAAATGGCTGAACAACCTAATACTCGATTTAGTAAGGCATCACAACTATTTTTGTTTTTAATCTATTCTTTGCCGTCTTTTTTTGTCGGTGTATTATTATTAATGCTATTTGCGAATCCTGATGTCATATCGATTTTGCCTCCTTCGGGTGTAAAACCCATAGGAGGATACGATGACGATGCATCATTTTTTAAAAAAATAGTTGAATCCTTGCCATATATTATTTTACCATTAATCTGTTACACATACTCATCATTGGCTTTTATTACGCGTCTTACAACAACTACCCTCAATAATCAATTGCCCTTAGAATATATTAAAACAGCTAAAGCAAAAGGGTTATCCGACAAACAAATTATATACAAACATGCTTTAAAAAATAGTTTACTTCCATTAATTACGGTACTTACTTCTGTATTCCCAAGTATGATAGGAGGCTCTATAATTATCGAGAGTATATTTACCATACCAGGCATGGGTCTTGAAACTGTTAGATCTATTATTTCTCAAGATTATCCATTTGTGATTGCCGTTATTACCTTATCAGCGTGCTTAACAATAATCAGCTATTTATTTACCGATATGTTGTATGCTTTAGTTGACCCAAGAGTTAGAAAAAGTTTAAATCATCATGAATAAAGTAAATACATATCATCACTTTCAAAAGCTTCGCTCAAAAAACAGAGCGTTTAGGCTGGCTAGTAATGTTATAATTACATTTGTTTGTCTTGTTATTTTAAGTCCATTTTTAGCAAATGATAAACCATTAGTTTGTAAATACAAAAGCGAATGGTTATTTCCAGCGTTTTCATTTAAACAACAAATCACTTTAACCAATCATGAGGTAGTAAATTACAATATGGGAAAAGACTGGAAAATAGTATCAATGGATTTCGCTATTTTCCCTCTGTGCTCCTATTCTCCAAATACGATTGACGCGGATAATGCTCCTAGAAAAAGCCCCTTCGATGCTCAACTCTTAACTCTAGCTAATAAACAAACTACATCTTTACCATTAAAATACAGGCACTGGCTTGGCACCACACAAAATGGAACCGATGTATTATCGGGCATCATACATGGCACAAAAATCTCATTAAGTGTTGGCATATTTAGTATGATCATAGCTTCATTGTTAGGTATTAGTTTAGGTGCTAGTGCAGGATATTTTGGAAATTCAACGTTAAAAATAGGCGGTTTTCAATGTGCCTTTTTAGTCATTAGTATAGTGTTAGCATGGTTTTATGGCTTTACTGTTAGGGCCTCTCAATTAGCGGAAGGTTTTGAATTAGGAGGTATTCATTTCATCATGCAATTATTAATATCTATTATCATTTGTTTAGTCGTTATTTATCTATTTTTTAAAATAGGCCAATATTTAGATCTAATTTTTAAATTAAATAAAAAAATTCATTTACCTATAGATACAATCGTTTCACGTGTTATAGAGATATTAAATTCTATCCCTTCCTTGCTTTTAATTGTAGCATTATCCGCTATTGCTAAACCATCTTATACCGTGTTAATATGTATTATCGGTTTTTTAAGTTGGACGAATATTGCGAGACTTACTCGTGCGGAATTTCTAAAGACAAAACAATTAGACTATGTTACTGCTTGCAAAGCCATGGGGTTTACTAATATCAAAATCATTTATAAGCACATTTTACCAAATGTATTTTCAATACTCTTAGTTCAATTAATATTTGGAATGGCAGGCGCCGTATTAGTGGAAGCTTCTCTTTCCTTTATTGGAGTTGGAGTACCATTAGATACCGTTACATGGGGCAGTTTATTAAACGAAGCAAGAGATCACTTCTCATCATGGTGGTTAGTGCTTTTTCCTGGACTGTGCGTGTTTACTTTAATTTATTCTTACAACAAAATCGGAATAGAATTATCAAAATAGATGCCTTATAAATAATACATACGCCATCCTTATTCTAATTAAAACAGTAATTCCTGATTTTTGCCGTTTATAATAATTTCTATTAATTTCAAGTTTTTAAGTTTATTTTTATTAAAAAATTAAACCCATTATTATGAAAAAAATTATTGTTACGGCTTTATTTAGCATCGTTGCTTTGGTAGGAGTTTCTCAAAATTTAGATGAGATTGTAAAAAAACATGTGGATGCTGTTGGTGGAGTTGAAAATTGGAAAAAATTGAATTGCATTAAAATGGAATGTATGATTAAAGCGAATGGAGCTGAAATTAAAATTGTTATTTCTCAAGTTAATAAAAAAGCTTTGCGTCAAGATATTTCTGTAATGGGAATGAATGGTTATCAAATAACAACCAATACGGAAGGATGGAATTTCATGCCTTTTCAAGGGCAAACCAAACCTGAAGCAATGACTGCTGATGACATAAAAAATTCTCAAGATGAATTAAATATTGTTGATGAATTTATTACCTACAAAGAACTAGGGAAAAAATTAGAATTAATTGGGAGCGATGATATTGATGGAACAGATTGCTTTAAATTAAAAATGACGGATAAAGAAGGTCAAGAAACAACTTATTTTATTGATAAATCGGATTATTACGTTATCAAGTCTGTTTCCAAAATAAAAGCAGATGGTAAAGAAATGGAGAACGCTTCAACTTATGGTAATTATAAAAAAACGCCAGAAGGCCTTGTATTTGCAATGAACATTACGAGTGGTTTTGGCCCCATGGAAATTATTAAATTAGAAGTAAACCCTAAATTAGACGACGCTATTTTTAAATTACCAAAATAATTTTTATTCTATTATCAATTAACGCAGATTTTTTTATAAAAATTAATCTGCGTTTTTATTACAAATAAATACAATCATTCAATTTTCTTATCACTTCATACAATGAAAAAAATAATTACACTCTCTCTTCCTTTTTTAGTATTAACCGCACAAGCACAATCTCCTATTAATAGCGGTATGTTTGGCACGATGGAAGCTCGTGCTTTAGGACCAGGAACGATGAGTGGTCGTATTTCGGCTTTAGAAGGTGTTAATTCTGATAATGGAAAAACCATTTATATTGGAACAGCTGGTGGTGGTGTTTGGAAATCAACAAATGCTGGAGCTTCTTACAAGCCTATGTTTGATAAGTATTGTCAATCTATTGGTGCTTTAGCCATCAATCAAAAAACACCTTCTATAGTATATGTGGCAACAGGAGAAAGTAATATGCGTAATTCTGTTTCTATCGGAAACGGCATGTATAAAACAACGGATGGTGGTGATAATTGGAAAAAAACAGGATTAGATAGTACAGAACATGTTTCTAAAATCGTTTTGAATCCAGAAAATCCTGATATTATTTACGTATCAGTTCCAGGTGCTTTATGGAGTAATAGTAAGCATCGTGGGTTATACAAATCAAGCAACGGCGGCGAAACATGGGATAAAATATTTTACATTAATGATCAAACAGGTTG